>CAYNFA010000518.1:0-3683 GCA_964396345.1 uncultured Thalassobaculum sp. | reverse complement strand
ACCTGGACGAGGCGTTCATGATGGCGCGCCGAGAATCGGCCGCCGCCTTCGGCAACGACGAAGTCTACATGGAGCGCTACCTGTCGCGACCGCGCCACATCGAGATCCAGATCGCCGGCGACGAGCACGGTTCGGTGGTGCATTTCGGCGAGCGCGACTGCTCGATCCAGCGCCGTCATCAGAAGGTCCTTGAGGAGGCACCGTCTCCGGCACTCAACGCCGAGGAGCGCGAGCGCATCGGCCGCCGGGCGGTCGACGCGATCTCCGAGATGGGCTATCGCGGGCTCGGCACACTCGAGTTCCTCTACGAGAACGGCGAGTTCTTCTTCATCGAAATGAACACGCGCCTGCAGGTCGAGCACCCGATCACCGAGGCCATCACCGGCATCGACCTTGTCCGGCTGCAGATCCAGATCGCCTCCGGAGCCCCGCTCGGGCTGACGCAGAAGGACATCACCTTCACCGGCCATGCGATCGAGTGCCGGATCACCGCCGAGGACCCGGTGACGTTCCAGCCACGCCCTGGACGGGTCAGCAACTACCATGTTCCAGGAGGCCTCGGCGTGCGGGTGGATTCCGCCCTCTACGCCGGCTACCCGGTGCCGCCGCATTACGACAGCCTGATCGCCAAGCTGGTGGTGCACGGATCGACCCGGAACGAATGCCTGCTGCGGCTGCGCCGCAGCCTCGACGAGTTCGTGATCGAGGGCCTGCCGACGACGATCCCCCTGCACCAGAGGCTGGTCGCAAACCGCTCCTTCATCAACGGCGATTACCACATACGGTGGCTGGAGCGCGATTTTCTGGAATTGTGACCGTGAACGGTTGCGCGGGCGTCAGCTGTCGCTAGCGTTTCCGTGTCGCGCCGCCCATCTGGGTGACCATGGCACATTTGCAACCCGAGCTGCTGCTTCAGGCCTACGCCGTCGGGGTGTTCCCGATGGCCGAGGGACGCGACGACCCGCGGCTGTTCTTCGTCGACCCCGAACGTCGGGGCATTCTTCCCCTGGATGGCTTCCACATGTCACGCAGCCTGCGCAAGACGGTGCGGCAGCGCCGCTTCCAGGTGACCTGTGACCTCGACTTTGCGGGCACCCTCGAGGGCTGCGCGGCGGCCACCGAGCGGCGCCCCGACACCTGGATCAACCACGAGATTTTCCGGCTCTTCATCGCGCTCCACGCCCGCGGCCATGCCCACTCGATCGAGGTGCGGCGCGACGGCGCGCTGGTCGGCGGCCTGTACGGCGTCCGGCTCGGCGGGGCGTTCTTCGGCGAAAGCATGTTCAGCCGTGAGACCGACGCTTCCAAGGTGGCGCTGGTGCATTTGGTCGCGCGCCTGAAGGCCGGAGGCTTCGTGCTGCTCGACAGCCAGTTCATCACCAGTCACCTGCAGCGCTTCGGCGCCTTTGAAATTCCTCGCGAGGAGTACCGCGACCGCCTGCAGCGGGCGATCGCCTCGCCGGCTCAGTTCGTTCCGGCCGACGACGACTGGCCGGCCGTCGTCTCCTTGCTGCAGGACAGCACCCAGACGTCGTAGACCGGATGCTCCAACGCGTTCAGGCCGGGGCTCGACGCGAACATCCAGCCGACGAACACCTGTTTCGGCGCCTCGTCCGGTGGCTGGTCGTCGATCTCCAGGAAAGCGGCACTCTCCGGCGCCAGGGTCGGCGGATGCTCCTGGCAGGTGCGCGGCGAGATCCTCAGGGTGCCGAAGCTGACGGTCTGCCCCACCGGAGCGGTCACGGTCGAGATTCGCGCCGTCACCTTGTCGAGACCCTGCAGCACCACGACCGTCCGCTGTATCCATTCCGGGTCGTCAGCCGCGACGGCCGGCGGAATCGTCGCCGCCAACACCAGACCGACGATCGCGCCTGTCGCCCGGCGCCCGGTTCGTCGATTCACCACGTCGCGGTCTCTCTCGGAAAGCTTTGTCGAACAGAAACGGATCAGGCCGCAAGAATGCGGCGTTTCCGCGGCCGGACCGATCAGTTCGGCGCCGCGCCGGACGCGCCGGCGGCGCCCGCCTGCCCGGCCGAGAAGATGAACTTGCTCAGCAGCTGAACCATGTCCACGGCGTCCTGGGTATACCGGATCTGCCCGCCGGAACTGATCATCTGGTCATCGCCACCGGGCGCCAGGTCGATGAAATTGCCACCAAGCAGACCCTCGCTCGAGATCGACGCGGACGTGTCGCCCGGAAGTTTCACCGAGGAGTCGATGCTCAACGTCACGCGCGCCAGATAGGTCTCGGGGTTGAGTTCCTGGCGAACCACACTGCCGACCTTGATCCCGGCCATCCGAACGTCGCTGCCGACCCGCAGCGAGCCAACGGTGGTGAAATCGGCGTGGACCTCGTAGCCGCCGCCACGACCGAGGTCGGCGGTGGTGTAAGCGAACATCAGGAACATCCCCGCGACACCCAGAACCAGGGCGCCCATCAATGTCTCGATCAGGCTGCGATTCATGACGGCGCCTCGGTCACGCCGGAGTCCAGGGCTCGTAGTCCCCCGTCGCCCGATCACGCTTGCCACCCTGAAGCACATGGCCCGGCGGCCGGTAGGCGTACCGGGTCCCGGTGAGATTGGGCATGTGTTCCTTCTGCCACGCAAAGCGCGGTGGCTCCTGGCCGCCGGGAAGGACGTCCGTCGAATGGTGCAGCCAGCCGTGCCACTCCGGCGGGACTTTCGAGGCTTCGGCCATCCCGAGGTAGACGACCCAGCGCATCTCGCGCCCGTCGCGCTTAACCCCGGATTTGTGCACGAAGTACCGATTGCCGTAGGCGTCCTCGCCGACAAGCTTTCCGTTTAGCCAGGTGAACAGGCGCAGTCCGACGTCCATGCGTGATCCTCGGCGTCCGGTCGCAACGCGGCCGGACTATGTCATCGCCGCCCGCCGCCGTCCAGCCTGCGTGCCGCCCGCGGATGGCCGGAGAGCGCCGTTGCGCTCGCTTCCGCGCGCCCCTATGAGCATGATCGATGAACTGCCGCGCCGTCCCGCCGCCGCTCCCCCGGCCGATCCTTCCTCCCCCCGCCGCCGGCGCGCTGACGGGATACGGCCTGGTCGCCGTGGTGGCACTTTTCTTCGGCGCCGCGCCGACCTTAGCCCGGCTCGCCTTCGACGGTGGCACCGGCACACTGACCCTGCAGTTCGCGCGTTTCGCCTTTGCCGCCGTCGGGCTCTGGCTGCTTCTGGCCGCCACCGGAAGGATAGCGCCGATCGCGCGGCGCCTGCTGCCGCTGGTGACCGTCCTGGTGCTGCTGTCCGCGGGCGCCTCCTATGGCTACATGACCAGCGTGCGCACCATCCCGGTGCCAGTGGCGAGCCTGGTGTTCTTCACCTTTCCGCTGATGGTCGGCCCGCTCGCGCACCTGATCGGCGACGAGCGGCTCACGCTGAGGCGAGTGCTGGCCCTGTGCGTCGGCTTTGCCGGCATCGCCCTGGTGCTGGAAGGCGGCGTGGCGCACGCCGACCCACTCGGCCTGGCGCTGGCCTTCGGAGGCGGCGTCTGCGTCGCGGTATCGTTCCAGGTCTCGCGTCGGTTGACCATCGAGGTTTCGCCGATGCTGCTGACCGCCGTGGTCGCTGGAGCCAGCGCCCTGGTGTGCGGGGCTTTGCTGCTGTTCCACGGCGCGATCGACCTGCCGGTCACGACCCGTGGCTGGGTCGGCGTGGCGGGCCACGCG
>CAYNFA010000517.1:0-3687 GCA_964396345.1 uncultured Thalassobaculum sp. | reverse complement strand
TGCCCGTCAAACCAGCCCCCGAACCCGGTTGACCCGGAGGCCTTCTCCGGCCAAGGGTCCGGGATGAGCCTGATCGTCTTCCATCTCAACGGCGCGGAACTGGTTGCCGACCCGAGCGGTGTCCTGCTGTGGCCGGCGCGCCGCACGCTGGTGGCGGCGGACCTGCACCTGGAGAAGGGCTCCGGATTCGCGCGCCGGGGCGTGCTGCTGCCGCCGTTCGACAGCGCGGCGACCCTGTCGAGGCTGGCCCAGTCGATCGCCGCGCACCGGCCGGAGCGGGTGATCTGCCTCGGCGACAGCTTCCACGATTCCGGGGCCGGCGACCGCCTGGGCGAGCGCGACCGCGAGCGGTTGCGCGCCCTTACCGGCGGCGCCGACTGGGTCTGGATCGCCGGCAACCACGATCCCGCCCCACCCGCCGACTGGGGCGGACGGGTGCTGGACGAGCTGGTGGACGGGCCGCTGGTGTTCCGTCACGAGGCGCTGGCAGCTCCGGTGCACGGCGAGGTGTCCGGCCACTACCACCCGAAGGCCCGGGTGCGGCTGCGCGGTCGCAGCGTGTCGGGGCGTTGCTTCGCCGCCGACGGCCGGCGTCTGGTGCTGCCGGCGTTCGGCGCCTACGCCGGCGGCCTCGACGTGCTGCGCCCGGATCTGCGCCGGCTGTTCGAACGCCGGTTCGAGGTCATGCTGCTGGCCGCCGGGCGGATCGTGCGCGTGCCGGGCGAGCGGTTGGAGGCGCCGGCGCCGGGCCTGAGGGCGCTCGGGTGATCCGGCCCCGGCCAGGCCCCGTAGACGCAGTTACCGTAGAAGCCGTCACCGTCGACGCCGTCACCCGCCGCAACCTGGTCCTCCGATGTCCGAAGCCCCTACCCTGCTCTGGTTCCGCCTCGACCTGAGGCTCGCCGACAACCCGGCGCTGGCGGCCGCGGTGGCGCGCGGCCGCCCGGTCGTGCCCGTGTTCGTCCTCGACGACGAGGATTCCGGCGAATGGGCGGCGGGCGGGGCGTCGCGCTGGTGGCTCCACCAGTCGCTCGACCGGCTCGCGACAGCGCTGCGGGAGCGCGGTGCCACGCTGGTGCTGCGCCGCGGGCCGGCGACGCCGGCAATCGAGCGGCTGGTTGCCGAGACCGGCGCCGACGCCGTCTTCTGGAACCGGCGGTACGAGCCCTGGGCGACAGCGCGCGACGAGGGCATCAAGACGTCCCTGAAGGCGCGCGGCGTCGCTTCCCGCAGCTTTAACGCCGGCCTGCTGCGCGAGCCTTGGGAGGTCGCGACCGGAAGCGGTGGGCCGTACCGGGTTTTCACGCCGTTCTGGAAGGCGCTGCGGGCGGCGGTGCCGGATGAGGCGCCGGTCGCCGCCCCCGATCGCATCCCGGCCGCGGCGGTAGCGCCGCCGGGCGACGACCTCGCCGACTGGAAGCTGACGCCATCCCGGCCGGACTGGGCCGCAGGATTGCGGGACGCTTGGAAACCCGGCGAGGCGGCGGCGCGCGACCGGCTGGGGGAGTTCCTCGACGGCCCGGTGCGCGACTACGCCGCCCGGCGCGACCGGCCGGGCGAGCCCGGCACCTCGCGACTGTCCCCATACCTGCATTTCGGCGAGATCGGCCCGCGCCAAGTCTGGCACGCCGCCGCCGCGCGCCACGACGGCAACGGTACCGACCGTTTCCTCTCGGAGATCGCCTGGCGCGAGTTCTCGTACCACCTGCTGTACCACTTCCCGGCCCTGCCGACGCAGCCGTTGCGCCCGGAGTTCGCGGCGTTTCCGTGGGCCGACGACCCGGTCGGTCTGCGGGCGTGGCAGCGTGGCTGCACCGGCTACCCGATCGTCGACGCCGGTCTGCGCGAACTCTGGTCGACGGGGTGGATGCACAACCGGGTGCGGATGATCGTCGCCTCGTTCCTGATCAAGGACCTGCTGGTGCCCTGGCAGGTCGGCGAGCGCTGGTTCTGGGACACCCTGGTCGACGCCGATCTGGCCAGCAATTCCGCGAGCTGGCAGTGGGTCGCGGGATGCGGCGCCGACGCGGCACCCTACTTCCGGGTGTTCAACCCGTCGCTCCAGGGCGCGAAGTTCGACCCCGACGGCGCCTATGTGCGGCGCTGGGTGCCGGAACTGGCCAGGCTGCCGGACGCCGCGATCCACACGCCCTGGGAAGCCCGGCCGCTCGACCTGGCCGACGCCAGGGTCCGGCTCGGCCGCGACTACCCGCACCCGATCGTCGACCACAAGGCCGCCCGCGAGCGCGCCCTGGCGCTGTTCCGCGGGCTGGGGGGGAGCGGGAGCGGCGGCGAATAGCCACTCGCCCGGGTTGGCACCGCCAGCTGCAACTCTGATATACCGAAGCATCCGCCGACGGAGAGCCCTGTGGCCGACGCCGAACGCTTCACCGGACACGAGCACGACCACGCGCACTGCGTGGCCGACGCGCTTGCCGCGGCCGACGTGGTATGCCGCCAGCGCGGCGCCCGGTTGACCGACCTGCGCCGACGGGTGCTGGAGCTGATCTGGGAAAGCCACGCCCCGATCGGCGCCTACGAGCTGATCGACAAGCTGTCGCGGGTCCGCGAGGCCGACGGCGAGGCCGGGCGGGTGGCGCCGCCGACGGTCTACCGGGCGCTCGACTTCCTGATGGCCCAGGGCCTGGTGCACCGCATCGAGAGCCTGAACGCCTTCGTCGGCTGCGCCCAGCCCGAGCACCCGCACCGCGGCTACTTCCTGATCTGCGAGGGCTGCGGGACCGCGCACGAGCTGGAGGGCGGGGCCCTCGACGTCGAGCTTAAGGCCCGCGCCCGCACCCTCGACTTCGAGATCCGCCGCATCACCATCGAGGTGGCCGGCCGCTGCCCGGCCTGCCGCCGGCCGGCCGCCCCCGCCCGCACAAGCCATTCCCACGCCGGAGACCACGCATGACCGACGCCGCCCCCTCGCCACTCGACCGCATGCCGGTCTCGATCCTCACCGGCTTCCTCGGCAGCGGCAAGACCACGCTGCTGAAGGCGCTGCTGAACCACCCGGGCATGGACCGGGTGGCGGTGATCGTGAACGAGTTCGGCGAGATCGGCCTCGACCACGCGCTGATCGAGCGCGTCGACGAGGACACGGTGCTGCTGAACTCGGGATGCCTGTGCTGCACGGTGCGCGGCGACCTGCTGGATACGCTGAAGTCGCTGTACAAGCGCCGCGCCAAGGCGAGATCGCGCCGTTCGACCGCATCGTCATCGAGACCACCGGCCTCGCCGATCCCGCGCCGATCCTGCACACCATGATGTCCGACGGATTCCTCGTGACGCGCTTCACCCTGGACGGCGTGGTCGCGGTGGTCGACGCCGTCAACGCGCCCTGGCAGCTTGACCAGCAGTTCGAGAGCGTCAAGCAGGTGGCGGTCGCCGACCGCATCGTGCTCAGCAAGACCGACATCGCCGAGGCCGGCGCCGTGGCGGCGCTGGAAGCGCGGCTGCACGCCATCAACCCGGCGGCGCCGATCCTGAGGGCGGTGAGCGGGGCGATCGAGCCGAAGGCGCTGTTCGACGCCGGCCTGTACAACCCCATGACCAAATCGTCCGACGTGCAGCGCTGGCTGAAGGAGGAGGCCTACCGGGACACCGAGGGCCATGTCTACCACCGCCCGGGCGAGCACGAGCATCATGGCCACCACGGACATGAGCACCATGACCATGACCATG
>CAYNFA010000516.1:0-3688 GCA_964396345.1 uncultured Thalassobaculum sp. | reverse complement strand
TTCAGAGGGCTCGGCGCGCAGAGTAGAGGGGAAGGTCGCGGTCGGTAAGGGGGGAGTCGCGGCTCGGCTTTCCGCCGTCCGGAACGAACGGCACGGCTGGTCGGTTGCCCGGAGACACAGCATCCGGAGAGGAGGCCGAACCATGACGCCGACTACCGCCGAACGCGTGCCCGCCAACACCGCCGGGGACATCAATCGCCGGATCGCCCGGGACGCCGAGGTCAGGCTTGCTTACTACCGAGATCACCCGGACGAGATCGCCGACCGGATCCGGGAACTTGATCTCGAATGGGATGTCGACCGGGTGCTGGAGGCCAACGCCGCCACCCTGGCGTTCGCCGGCGTCGCCTTCGGGGCAATGGGCTCACGCGCGTGGCTGGTCCTGCCGGCGCTGGTGACGTCGTTCCTGCTGCAGCACGCCGTTCAGGGCTGGTGCCCACCGTTGCCGGTGCTGCGGAGGATCGGTTTCCGGACTGCGGAGGAGATCAGCCGGGAACGCTACGCCCTGAAGGCACTGCGGGGCGACTTCGACGATCTCCGTCAGGCCCAGGACCGGTTGGCGGCGGTTCTCCAGGCGGTCGGCATCGGCCAGCGTCACGGCAGTACGCCTTGACCGTCCCAGGCGGCCCCGCCGGCTCCGGCGGGGCCCCGACCATCCGGTATCCGCGCCGCCCTACATGGTCCGGGTCCAGCCGATCAGTCGGCTAGGGCCGACCGCGGTCACGAGCCCGGGAATCTCGATGAGTCCCGCCACCTCGGTGCGCCTCACCTCCGCGATCGAACGGGCGTCGTCCTCGTCGTCGGCCAGGACGATCAGCGTCTTCGGTTCCGACTGCGGATCCTCGTCGCGGACGTTGACCTCGAACAGCCTCTTCAACTTCATCTTCCGTTCCTCGCGTCGCTCGGTTTCACCTGGAAGCGGCGCCATCGCCGGCGCCCCGAGCCGTGGAGAGCAAACGCTTCCGCCCCGGCGCAGGGTGACAACCGCGCTCGAGGCTCATGGTTCGCCGGCTCCGCCGCATCATTTTTGGGGGGCGTATCCGGCTGATCCGCAAGCCCGGCACGATGGGGTCGAAGTGAACGGGCCCGGAGGTCGATGGTTAGGACAGACAGGACCGTGCGCGGTCGCGGACTTCGTCCAGAATCCGGGTTTGATCCAAGCGGATCGGGATTATCATCATCAAAAGTAAGTAAATTTAATGGGAAAATGGATATTGAAAACAATATTAATTAATTATTCATCATCAATATCTTATCCTTCAGCTGATACACGTAGGAAGCGCGCGGAAATGTGCTTTCGACAACCGTTGATTTTGACGATTGCCCTTGTGGCGTTTTGACTGGCGGAGCGCCGGGGAACGCATCGGAGCCGGCGCCGTCCAGGACCTGATGACCTCCAAATTGCTCCAGACGATTCGTGGCTGGGCGTCGACGCAATTGGTCCGCCTTACCCTCAGCGAACTCAACGACCGCCAGGCCCGGTTCGACCAAGCCGTCATCGACGCGCTCGACCGGCAATGGGTCGAGGAGCGCAAGGCCGACGACCAGCCGCTGATCACCGCGGTGCTGTCGAGCCCGCTGTCGGGTTACCTGCTGTGTTGGCGATTGCCGGCTGGCTGGCGCTCGGGCGCAGCATCGTCGTGCCGGTGGCCGGCCTGACAACGGTGATGGGCCGGCTGACCGAGGGCGACCTTGGCGCCGCCATCCCGGCGACCGACCGCGGTGACGAACTCGGCCGGATGGCGCGAGCGGTCCAGGTGTCAAGGACGGCATCGTGGAGAACCGGCGGCTGCCCGAGGAGCAGCGGCAAGTGGCCGACGAGAAGCTGGCGAGGGCCGAGGAGGTGGCGCGGCTGATCGCCCGGTTCGAGGGTGATTCGGCGGACATGCTGGCCAAGCTGGCCGAGCAGGCCGAGCGGCAGTCGACGGCGGTCGCCACCGCCGCGACCGAGGCCGGCGCGAATGTCCAGAACATGGCCGGCGCCACCGAGGAACTGACGGCCTCGATCCAGGACATCAGCCGGCAGACCCAGAAGGCCAGCAGCGACGCCGCCCAGGCAGCGCAGTCGACCGAGGGCGAGTGCCGCGATGGCGACGCTCTCGGCGTCCGCCCTCACCATCGGCGAGGTGGTCAAGCTGATCACCGACATCCCCGAGCAGCCCAACCTGCTGGCGCTCAACGCCACCATCGAGGCGGCCCGCGCCGGCGAGTCCGGCAAGGGTTTCACGGTCGTGGCCTCCGAGGTGAAGGCGCTGGCCACCCAGACCGCGAAGGCGACCGAGGACATCCGCGCCCAGATCGGCGCGATCCAGGGCGAGACCGATCACGCGGTGCGCGAGATTGCCGAGGTCGGGCGGATCATTCAGGGGGTCGAGGAGGTGTCGACCGCGATCGCCGCCGCCATGGAGCAGCAGACCGCGGCCACCCAGGACATCTCCCGCAACGTCAGCCACGCCGCGCACGGCGCCGACATGGTCGTCACCAACATCCAGGGGGTCAGCGATGCCGCCGGCGAGTCCGGGCGGCAGGCCGGGGAGGTGCTGTCGGTGGCGCGTCACATGGCATCGGCGTCCGACCGGATGCGGAATTCGGTGCATGCGTCCTGGAACGCATCCAGTCGGCGAGACGGCACGGGGCTTAAGGATTTGTTCATAGCAGCCGGATAAAACCTTCCAGGGACGCGGACCGGTCGAGACCCTCCGAGAGCGCCGGGATGGCGATCGACGAGGTGGGGGAGCCGGCGGCGGGCGCCTCTCGGGGGAGGGGCGCCCGCCGTACCGGTGTTCGAGGTGGTCGGTTCGGGTCCGCTTCGGGGGCCTGGGCGGTTGGTCGCTCTTCGCGTGCGCCGCTATCCCCGCCGCGCTATCGTCGCCGCCATGACGGCGACCACCCCCGACGACACCTCCGCCTCCGCTCCGACCGCGTTCACGCGGGCGATGATCCTGACCACCCTGACCATGGTCACGATGCTGTACGCGATGACGGTCACCATCGCGAACGTGTCACTGCCGCAGATGCAGGGGTCGCTGTCGGCGACCACCGACCAGATCGCGCTGGTCGTCACCTTCAACATCATCGCCACCGCGGTCGCCACGCCGATGACGGGCTGGCTGGCGGCGCGTTTCTCGCGGCGAGCCATCCTGATCTGGGGGGTGGTCGGCTTCACCTGCGCATCGCTGGCCTGCGGTCTCGCCACCTCGCTCGAGGGCCTGGTGCTGTTCCGGGTCCTGCAGGGCGCCTTCGGGGCGCCGCTGGTGCCGCTCAGTCAGGCGATCGTGATGGACAGCTATCCGCGCGAGAAGCAGGCCTCCGCCATGGCGATTTTCGGGATGGGCGTGGTCGTCGGGCCAGTGCTGGCACCGACCGTCGGCGGCATCCTCTCGGAGATGTACAACTGGCGCTGGGTCTTCTTCATGATCGTGCCGTTCGGGTTGACGGCGCTGGCCGGTGTGATCGTCTACATCCAGGACCGCAGCCGGGCCGGCGCCTCGCACCTGGACTGGACCGGCTTCCTGGCGTTGTCGGTGTTCATCGCCAGCTTCCAGTTCATGCTCGACCAGGGTGAGCGGCTGGACTGGCATCAGTCCGGCATGATCCTGCTGTGCGGCGCGCTGGCGGCGCTGGCGCTGTACATCTTCATCGCCGACTCCGCGACCACCGAGCGGCCGTTCCTGAACCCGAAGCTGCT
>CAYNFA010000515.1:0-3696 GCA_964396345.1 uncultured Thalassobaculum sp. | reverse complement strand
GGCGGCCGCCCGCCGCGTGACCCTGGCGATGCTGGCGCTGGCGGGCGCGTTCGCCGCTGCGCCGGCGGCCATGGCCGAGCAGGTCGGCGAGGTCTCGACCGCCTTCAAGCTGCTCGGCGCCAACCACAAGATCGTGGTCGAGGCGTTTGACGATCCGAAGGTCGAGGGCGTGTCGTGCTTCGTGTCGCGCGCCAAGACCGGCGGGATCTCGGGGTCGCTCGGGCTGGCCGAGGACACCTCGGACGCCTCGATCGCCTGCCGCCAGACCGGCCCTGTGTCGTTCACGGACGACCTTGAAGATGGTGAGCGGGTGTTCCGCGAGCGCACCTCGATCCTGTTCAAGACCATGCAGGTGGTGCGGTTCCACGACAAGAAACGCAACACCCTGGTCTATCTGGTGTATTCCGACAGGCTGGTGGACGGCTCGCCGAAGAACGCGATCTCGGCGGTGGCGATCCAGCCCTGGGCGGTGACGGACGCCGCAACCCCCGCTGCCGGTGGCAGGCGTTGAGTCCGGGCACCGCTCAGGCCGATTTGGCAGCGACCACGCCGCCCGGCTCCTGGAAGCGCGAGACGCGCAGCGCCGACAGGTCGACCACCGTCGGCTCGCCGCGCACCATCTGCGCCATGGCGTAGCCGACGCCGGGACCGATCCCGAAGCCGTGGCCGGACAGCCCGGTCGCCAGGTAAAGCCCCGGCACCGCCGCCACCGGCCCGAGCGCCGGCACCTCGTCGGGGGTGACGTCGATCAGCCCGGCCCAGCGCTCCACCGGGCGGGCGTCGGCCAGGTTCGGGTACAGCGCCTTGGCGGCGCGCATGACGTCGTCGAGCAGCGCGTGGTCGGGCTCCGGATTCATGACCCGCACCGCCTCGAACGGGCTCATCTGGTCGTCGCGCCAGCGGCGCTGGCCGAGCGCGTCGAAGAACGGCCGTCCGAACCGCAGTTTCAGGATCCGCCACTGCGCCAGCAGGGTCGGGGTGAAGGCGCGGAAATGCGTGAAGGCGGCGGGAATGACGTCGAAACGGGCGGCGCCGCTGCGCGCGATCGTGAAGCCGCCGTCCTGGCGCGGCCGGATCGACGCCGAGACACCGCCGAAGGCGCTCTCCGAGGTGCGCGGCGCCGGCGAGGTGCGCTGCACCGAGGACCGCACGCCGAGCTGCGGCAGGGCGAGGCCGAGGTTCTCCAGGAACGGCCGCGACCAGACGCCGCCGGCCAGCACCACCGACCGGCAGGCGATCCGGCCGTGCTCGGTGACCACGCCGGCGACCTGGCCGCCCTCGCGGTCGAGCGAGCGAACCGCGGTGCGCTCCAGCACCACCGCACCCAGCCGCCCGGCGGCCCGGGCGATCGCCGGCACCGCCCTGGCCGGCTCGGCGCGGGCGTCGCTCGGCGTGTGCAGGGCGCCGAGGAACCGGCGGTCGGTGCGGCCGAGCAAGGCGTCGGCTTCGGCCGGGCTCAGCATCCGGCTGTCGAGCTGGAACTCCCGGGCACGCTCCAGCCAGGCCTCGTGGCGGCGCATGTCGGCCTCGGTCCCGGCGAGGTAGGTGACGCCGCCGGTCGTGAAGCCGATGTCCTCGTCGAGTTCGGGAACGATCTCGTGCCAGCACCGCATCGCCTCGATCATCAGCGGCAGCTCGCGCGGGTCGCGGCCCTGCTTGCGGATCCAGCCCCAGTTGCGGGACGACTGCTCGCCGGCGATCTGGCCCTTCTCACACAGCACCACCGGCACGCCCGAGCGCGCCAGGTAGTACGCCGTGGCGACCCCGGCGACGCCGCCGCCGATCACCACCACCTCGGTGGCCGCCGGAATTGGTTGGCCGGGCGAGAGATCTGCGGGCAAGGGCGCTGCGGGCGCGGGCATCGTCGTTGGTCCTCGGCGGAAGTATGGGCGTCGCGCGCCGGCGCGACGGATGGAATAATGTTCGAGCATCCGGCGCCGGGAAAGCCCCGTGTTGCGCTGCGGCAACCGGGCGCACGCCGTTCAACTGAGAGGGTACCGCATGGCCGACATCCTGATCGTCAACGGCGTGGTGGTCACCGTTGACCCCGGTCGCCGGGTCCTCGAGGACGGCGCCGTGGCGATCGCCGGCGACCGCATTGTAGCGGTCGGGCCGACCGCCGAGGTCGCGGCCGCCCATCCGGCCCGCCGGGTGATCGACGCCCGCGGCAAGGCGGTGATGCCGGGCCTGATCGACGGCCACGCCCACGCCGGCCACGGCCTCATCAAGACCATGGGAGGCGGCCGCGGCGACCTCTGGTACCAGGCCTGCGAGACCGTCTACACGGTCGCCTCGACCGAGGATTTCTGGCGCGCCGAGGCCGAGCTGGCGGCGCTCGAGCGGCTGAAGTTCGGGGTCACCACCGGGGTCTCGCTGCTCGGCGGCGGCGACACCATCCTGCGCACCGATGAGCCGGCCTACGGCGACGCCCATTGCTCGGGCGTGGTGGCGGTCGGCACCCGCTCGGTGGTGGCGGTCGGCTCGACAAGGCCGCCGCACCCGCGCCGCTACGCGCGCTGGGACGGCGGTACGGCGACCGACCGCATGGTCGGCTACGCGGAGCAGCTCGCCACCTGCCGGACCCTGATCGACACCTGGCACGGCAGCCACGGCGGGCGCATCCGGATCGCGTTGATCACCCCGACCCTGCGCGCGGAGCACGTCGCCCAGCTCGGCACCGGCAGCCTGGAGGAGGCCAAGGCCCAGGCCCGCGAGATGCGGGCGCTGTCGCGCGACCGCGGCCTGGTGTTCACCCAGGACGGCCACACCACCGGCAGCGTGGCGTTCGCCCATTCCCTCGGCCTGCTCGGCCCGGACGCGCTGCTGTCGCACGCCACCGGCCTGACCGAGGCCGAGATCGCGCTGTGCGCCGAAACCGACACCCGCATCGTCCACAACCCGAGCGCCGTCGCCTCGATCCTGGCGCGCTGCCCGGTGACCGAGCTGATGGAGGCGGGGGTCACCGTCTGCATCGGCTCCGACGCGACCGCGCCCGACCGCTCCGGCGACCTGTTCCGGCACATGCAGCAATGCATGCACTACCACCGCACCTTCCACAGCGACCCGAGCTGGCTGCCGCCCGGCACGGTGCTGGAGATGGTGACCATCGACGCCGCCCGCGCCCTCGGGCTGGAGGCCGAGATCGGCTCGCTCGAGGTCGGCAAGAAGGCCGATGTCGTGCTGGTGGATCTGCGCCGGCCGCATCTGTATCCGGCCAACATGCCGGTGTTCCGGGTCGTCTACTTCGCCAATGGCAACGACGTGCACACCGTCATCGTCGATGGCGAGGTGATGCTGGAGGACCGCCGGCCGACCCGGGTGGATGCCGATACCGTGCTGGACGCCGCCCAGCGCGAGACCGAGCTGATGCTGGAGCGGACCGGCTTCCGGCCGATGCTGGAGACGCCGGACGGCTTCTGGCGCGCGGTGCGGTCCGGCCCGGATTTCCGGGACTGAAGGTCATGCGGATCGAGAGGGTCGGCGCCGGCTCGCATCGATTGCGTGATCCGGCGTGGTCCGGGTATTCGGGCATCGCTGCGCGGTACTGATGGCATGGCCCCCGACCCATCGTCCGGAAGTTGTTTAAAATTGTCTTTGATCAACGGCCCTCCCGCATGGCAGTGTATAGTGTGATAGGCGTCCATTGCCGTAACTATTGTGTTGCGTGGTAATCGCACACTTCGACGGATGGATTTG
>CAYNFA010000514.1:0-3697 GCA_964396345.1 uncultured Thalassobaculum sp. | reverse complement strand
TCTGGCCGGGGTCGTCGTGTTTGCGGATCGGCCCGCCCCGGATCAGCCCGCCGCCGTCGCCTGGAAGGGCGAGGCGTCGACGAGGTCGCTGTCGAGGGCGACGTCGACGTAGAAGTTGACGTAGCGCCGTGCCCGCTCGGTCGGCCGGCGCGGCAGCACCCCGTGCAACGACTCCACCGAGTTGACGAACATGATCAGGGTGTTCGCCGCGTAGCCGACGCGCGTCACCGGCTCGACGTCGGCGAGGGCAGCGGTGACGCCGTCGAAGCGCCGCGCGTCGCGGAACCGGTACAGCACCAAATCGCCGCCAGCGTCGTCGCCGGGCTCCGGCATATACAGCAGCGCGCTCACCAGCCGCCTGGCCTTGTCGATGTGGACGCCGCGCACCGACGACGGCGTGGTGACCGGCGTGTTGAAGCCGAACTGCACCCCGAGCCGGACCGGCGCGTCCGAGGCGGCGCCGACCGGTGCGGTGGCGACCGCCTCAAGCGGCGCGCCAAGCCGAGCCTCAAGGCCGGGGTGGGTGCGACGGAGCGCCGGGCCGAGCACCGCCACCATTTCCCGCCAGAACGCCGCCGACACGTGGTGCGCGGCGAAGCGGCGCCAGGTCTCGGTCAGCGCCGCGTCGACCCCGGCCGCGAATGGGTCGAGCAGGGCCAGGAAGTTCTGCGGCGTGCCGGCCGGGAACGACGGCTTCGGGAACGCGCCGGCCAGGCGCTCGAACGCATCCGGCCCGAGGCAGCCGAGCCGCAGAAGGTGCGGGAACGGTGCGCTGGCGACGTCGGCCGCGACGGCGCCGGTCAGGATCGAGGGAGTATCGGTCATGCGGCGTGCGTCTCGCTGCGGGGATGCCGGACCATACGGCAGCCGGCCGGTCGCTGTCATGCGGCGAGCCGCCGCTCCGGTGCGCGCTGGCGCCCGGGTTGCTTTCACGGCGGTTAGACGTGAAGGTCGCTCGTCGCCGCTTCAGGGAGATCGCCATGCGCCTCGATCAACGGGTGACCGTCACCTGCACCGATACCGACAAGACCATGCCGGGCACTGTTGTCCGGGTGCAGGGCGACCGGGCCGAGGTCTCGATCGGCGATCTGGACCTGACGATGCGCCGCACCAAGCCGGGCCTCTGGGTCGGCAACCGGGCCGGGATGGAGTTCACGATCCGGGAACGCTGACCGCGGGGCGAGGGGCCGCGACGACCGCTTGGTGGCGCCGATCGACCTGCGTTAGCATGTGACAGGCTGAAACTCTGGCGGTGACGGGCGGGTCGAATGGAGGCGGAGCCGGGGAGCGCGGTCGACGCTGGCGGGATCCAGCGGCTGGGCGATCTCCTGGTCACGCCGGCCTGCCGCGACTTTCGAGCGGCCTGGATGCGCTGGCGAGGCGACGCCTTGACCCCCCGGCGCGGCCAGATCGCGCTCGACGACGTTGCCCGTCACCTGCGCTGGCTCAGCGTTCTTGAGGTGCGGTCCGCCGAGGCGATGATCTTCCGGCTGGTAGGCACCGCGATCAACGAGACCCGCGGGCGCGAACTGACCGGCACCAGCCTGAAGGACCTGTCCCGGCCGCAGGACTGGCCACGCCGGTCGCGGATCAACGTGGCGTTGGCCGACCGGCCGTGCGGGCTGTATTTCCGCGTGCTGTTTGCCTACAGCCTCGGGCCGCCGGTCTACACCGAGTATCTCTGCCTTCCGGTGCTCGCCGACAGCGACGAGGCGCCCCGGCAGCTGTTCACCATCCGTCAGCCGGTCACGGATGTGACCCTCAAGCTGCCCCAGCTCGAAGCGGTCTATAATCAGGTCGGCGATGACAACCGCTTTGTCGACCTCGGGGCCGGCGTGCCCGACCTGTCCATGCTGCCGGTCCCGCTGCCGCCGCTCGGCCTCTGACGGTTGGCCGGGTTCTGGCCGGCGACCCGACGCACAACCCTGAATGTGCGTATTATGGGCATGGAACAACCCCAAAATGCAAGAACTCGTGGCGATTGCCTGAGCAGAGGGTGATTTTTTGAGCAGCGGTGGCTGTCAAGCGGGGCGTCATCTGAAGAAAAGCCACAGGAAAGGGGCGTGAACCCTCGCGGAACTTATTTGGCAGGGCTGGCATGGAATGTGCGGCGGGTGGTACGATGAATTCTGGCCCAACCTGGAGGACCGCTATGGCTATCCGAACTCAAAATATCCTGTCGGCGGCGCTGGCCGGTTTGGTCGCCCTGTCGGTTCCGGTCGCCAGCCAGGCGCAGATGGCCGACCATCCCCAGGACCAGACGCTCCGGGCGGGTGCCGAGGTCGGGTTCGCGCCGTTCAACTTCCGCAAGGCCGACGGCTCGATCGACGGCTACTCGTTCGACATCTCGACCGAATTGGCCAAGCGGCTGGGGCGGCCGGGGCTGGAGGTGGTCGACATCGTGTTCGCCAACATCTTCGCCTCGATGCACGCCAAGCGCATCGAGTACGTGATGGCGCCGACCACGATCACCGCGACCCGCGCCGCCGAACTGCTCTTCACCGAGCCGTATTTCGACGTCGGCCTTGGCTTCCTGACCCGCCAGGACAACCGCTTCGCCTCCATGGACGACCTCAAGGGCAAGACCGTCGGCGTCACCTCCGGGTCAGTCCAGGACGAGTGGATGAAGAACAACGCCGAGAAGCACGGCGTGATCGTGCAGCGCTTCGACAAGACCGCCGACGCCATCCAGGCGGTCGGGATCCGGCGCATCGACGCCTACATGTCGACCACCGCCTCGGCCCAGTGGACGGTCAAGCAGCAGCCGAACTTCGCGATCGACGTCAGCGTCCTGACCGGCGGCCAGTTCGGCCTGCCGACCCGGCCCGGCGACACCGAGTTCCGCGACCTGCTGGAGAGCCACCTGGAGTGCATGAAGCTGGACGGCACCGCGGCGAAGATCCACGAGAAGTGGTTCGGCGTGGTGCCGGCGCCGGGATCGTCGATGGTGACGGTCTACGAGGGCTTCGGCGCGCCGGGCTGGCCGGGTCACGACCCGGCGGGCAAGCGCACCGTCGCCTGTGGCTGACGGCGGGCAGGAGCGGCGGGCGGTGACGGCGTCCGCCGCGACCGGCGACGCGGTGGTGCGGATCGAGGGTCTGTCCAAGACCTACGGAACCACGCCGGCGCTGCACGCGGTCAGCCTGACGGTGCGGCGCGGCGAGGCGGTGGCGATCATCGGCCCGTCGGGCTCGGGCAAGAGCACCCTGCTGCGCTGCATCAACCGTCTGGAGGAGCCGACCGAGGGAAGGGTGTACGTCGACGGCATCGACCTCACGTCGCGGTCGGTGGACATCAACAAGGCGCGGCGCGAGATCGGGTTCGTGTTCCAGTCCTTCAACCTCTACCCGCACCTCACCGCCCAGGGCAACGTCGGCCTGGCGCTGCGGCTGGTGCTGCGGCTCGGCCGCGCCGAGGCGACCGAGCGGGCGCGGGCGGCGCTGGATTCCGTCGGTCTCTCCGACAAATACGCGTCTTACCCCTCGCAGCTTTCCGGCGGCCAGCAGCAGCGCGTCGGCATCGCCCGGGCGCTGGCGCTCGACCCCAAGATCATGCTGTTCGACGAGCCGACCTCGGCCCTCGATCCCAAACTGGTCGGCGAGGTGCTGGCGGTGATCGCGACCATGCGGGCCCGTGGCATGACCATGGTCATCGTCTCGCACGAGATGCAGTTCGCCCGCGAAGTCGCCGACCGGGT
>CAYNFA010000513.1:0-3698 GCA_964396345.1 uncultured Thalassobaculum sp. | reverse complement strand
GCCTCGAGAACGATCACTCGGCGACCGCGCTCCGCGAGCCCCAGCGCCACCGAGAGCCCGGCCATGCCGCCACCGATCACCGCGACCTCGGCCGTCAGCGAGCCGTCCAGCGGTGGCCTGCGAAGATCGTCGGCACGGGTGCGGGCGTAGTAGCTGTCGACGTAGTCGGTCATAGCGGATCCTGCTCAGTCCAGGGTCGAAGCCGGGCGACATCCTCGACCGACAATTCCGGGTCGTCGAAGGCCCGCAGGACCGCCTCGTGGTGCCCGAGCGCGTCTCGGAAATCCGCCGCGGCGATGGCGTCGGCCAGCCGGTTGGCACCGTCGCTCACCGCCGGGATGTCGCCCGATACGTTGCCGTGGGTAAGGGCTGCAGCGAAGGTGAAGGCGTGGATCCGGCTGAGCCAGGGCAGGTCCCCGGGGATTACGGGCTTCAGCTCGAAAGCTGGGCCGAGGTCGGGAAAGTCCAGGAACTCGTGGTCGGCCTGCGACGGTGGCGGCGTCACCAGACGGCGCCAGGTGGCAATCCGGCTGGCGATCGGGCCCAGCAGCGGCGAGCCGCCGAGGTCGATCCGGAATCCTGTTCCGAGAATGACGTGGTCGACGGCGCGCTCGCCCGCCGTCGTCTGCAGCAGGACGCGACCGCCCTGCGAGAGCGCGCCGGTTATCGAGGCGCCGGTGGCAACCGAGAACCGTGGGTCGTCGCAGACCCGCAGCACGGCGGCGCGCGGCGGCGCCACCCGGGAGTCGAAGAGGTAGGTCATCACCCGCCAACGATCTTCGGGTGTCAGGGTCGGGTAGCCGAGCGTGAAGCCCGGGTAAACCACGCCCTTGAACTTGTTGACCCGCGGCATGTCGGTGCGCCGCGCCAACAGCACCACCGACGCGGCGCCGGCGTCGAGCGCCTCGGCCGCGTTGTCGAACGCGGAGGCCCCGTAGCCGATGACCGCTACCGCCTTGCCGGAGAGTCCGGCGAAATCGATGTCGTCGTAGGTGTGCGAAACCTGGCCGGGCGGAATCGTCTCGGTCCAGGAGGGGCGGCGGGGAACGGCGATGCCTTCGCGACCCGAAGCCAGGACCACCCGGCGGGCGTGAACCGTTTCGCCGCCGTCAGGCCCCTCCAGCCGGATGGCCAGTCCAGCGTCGACCGGATCGACCCGGGTTGCCTCGACGCCGTTCTCCACGGGCAGGTGCAGCACCCGACGGTACCAGCGCAGATAGTCCATCCACTGCGCGCGCGGGATTCGATCGAGCGAATTCCAGGCATCCCCGCCCCACTGCGCCTCGAACCAGGCGCGAAAGGTGAGGGCCGCAAGCCCGAGAGCCGGGCCTGCCAGATGCTTCGGCGACCGCAGCGTGCGCATGCGGGCGTAGGTGACCCAGGGCCCCTCGCGGCCCTCGGTACATCGGTCGACGATCCGGAGCGCCGTCAGCCCGCGCCGCCGCAGCGCGGCGGCGGCCACCAGGCCGCACATCCCGCCGCCGATGACGATCGCGTCCAGCATCGGCGCGCCGTCCGGACCGGATACCGGTTGTGTCCAGCGGCTTGGCGGCTCGTTCAGGCATTCGAAATCGTAGGCCAGTCGGGCCTCGAGTTCGGCAAGGTTTTTCGCGGGAGAGTGAGGCATGGGGCTGGAATACCGTTGCGTCGCCAACACCTTTACAGCGCACTGCCGATCCGGCCAAGGACATGGCGGGAGCCGCCGCCGCGGTCCTGACAGGAGAAGTCTCCGCCGCAAACCTTCCAAACTTGATATAAATTTGACGATTAACTTTAAATTGATTGATTTCAACCCGATTCGCTATTATAAAATGAAGGTCCGTTTGGGAACGCGGAGTTCGAGCCATGACGCATCCCAAGCCCCGGGCCCGGCGGTTGGAGAGGCTCTCACAAGACCAGCTCGACCGGATTCTGAAGCGGCATGTCCGGTTTCGGAAAGGCAGGCTGGGTGGCGCCCGGGCGGTGCTGTCGTTCTTCGACCTCGGCTGGCTGAACTTTCGGGAGGCTGACCTGACGGATGCCGACCTGACCGGATCGGTTCTGGCGAGCGCCAGCCTCGACCGCGTCATTCTGGACTATGCCTCCTTGTTTGCCGCGGATCTCCGCGGGGCCGGCATGGTCGGGGCGAGCTTGGTGAGGTCGGACCTGCGGGGCGCGAGCATGCGGGCAGCTCGTCTTGTCGGCGCCTCCCTGATCGACGCCGACATCCGCGAGAGCAACCTCGCCGAGCGGGGCGAGCGCGACCGTGATCTCCACATCATCGAGATCGAGCAGGCGGCGTCGCAGATGCAGCAGGCCGATTTCTCGGGTGCCGATCTTTCCGGTGCCCGCCTGTCGGGGGCCGTCTGCGTCAAAACGATCTTCTCGGACGCGCTGATGCGCGGAACCCGGTTGGTCAGGTGCAACCTGCGTGGCGCGACCTTCGATGGCGCCAATATGGACGGAGTCGACCTGAGCTGGGCGAACCTCGAGAAGGCCAGCCTGAAGAACGCGATCTTCACGCGCGTCACCGTGAACATGACCGAACTGGGCGGTGCGGATTTGCGCGGAGCCATCACCGATCGACCGGCGGGACGAATCCTCGATGAACTCGGCGATCCTCTGGAGGTTAGGCTGGCCCAGCATTCGACGTGGGTGGCTACCGCCAGCGCGCAGGGGCGGCAGCTCGACGTCAGTGGGTTCGATCTGCGGGCGGCAGTCGGCCTCGACGACGTGAATCTGACCGCGATACTCGCTAAGGGCGCGATCTGGTGTGGCCTGGATTTGGGAGGGGCGCAGATGGCGGCGGGTCAGCTCGGCGATGGCGACTTTCGGTTCGCCAACCTGCAGCGTGCCGATCTTCGCGGTGCCGACCTGCGCGGCGCGCGCCTGCGCAACGCCAGCTTGGCCGGGGCCAACCTCCGCGCGCTCATTCTGGAGACCGGTCAGTCGATGCCCACCCGCATGGTCGGCGCCGACCTTCATTTCGCAGATCTCAGCGGGGCCAACCTTCGGGGCGCGGACCTGCGCGATGTGAACCTGTCGACAGCGGCCATGGAAGACGCCGATCTACGGGGCGCGCGCCTGGAAGGGGCGCTGCTTCCAGACCCGCTTCCAGGAAGCCTCGTCCTCGATGACGGTGTGCTCTGCCACGGTACCCAGGCCTGACCGAGATTGCCGGAAAAGAAGTGGCCGGCCCAAGGGCCGGCCAAAGGTCAATTCAGGGAGTCGGGGTAGAACCTCGGGACAGAATATTGCGCTTCCGCGATCATGGGTCGCGCACGACGGAACCTTGACGATCCGGCAATGGCGTCCCGGCGACCGGTTCGACCGCCGCCAACCGGGTGCCTGGACGATCACTGTCTCCCGCCGAGCCGGACACTACCGGCGAAACGGCAAGAGTGTCGAGCGGGCGAGGCCCGCCAGGCGTCAACGCCAAGCCCTCACGATAGGCGGCTTGAGCCTCCTGATGATCACCCAGCCCGTCGAGCGCCGCGCCCATGCCGTTCCAGGAGACGGCATCAGCCGGGTCTTCGGTCAGGAGGCGGCGGTAGACCGCGAGAGCCTCGGCGCCGCGGTCAAGGTTCACCAGGGCATCGGCGAGGCCGCGACGCGTCTCGCGTTCGCGGGGAGCGGTCGCGAGCGCCGCGTTGAGCAGGACCAGAGCAGCCTCCGGCTCGCCGAGCCGGTTGGCCAACAAGCCCCACGCGGCAAGCGGC
>CAYNFA010000512.1:0-3703 GCA_964396345.1 uncultured Thalassobaculum sp. | reverse complement strand
CGGTCGTCCGCGCGTCTCGGCCGAGCTCCCCGAAACGGGAGAGCGGTTTGAAGGCCTGTTGCCGCCTGTGGTGACGGCTCCGGCCTTTGCGATTCGCAAGCCAGCCGTCGCTGTCTTCACGCTCGACGATTATGTCGCCGCCGGCATCATGAATGCCGGGCAGGCCGAGACGCTGCGGTGCGCCGTCGCGACACGCAAGAACATCCTGGTCGCGGGCGGCACATCGACCGGTAAGACCACTCTGACAAACGCTCTTCTGGCCGAGGTCGCCAAGACGTCCGATCGCGTGGTGCTGATCGAGGATACGCGCGAACTACAATGCGCCGCACCCAATCTCGTGGCGCTTCGAACCAAGGACGGCGTCGCCTCGCTCTCTGAACTCGTGCGCTCCAGTTTACGCTTACGCCCCGACCGCATTCCCATTGGCGAAGTGCGCGGCCCGGAAGCCCTCGACCTCCTGAAAGCCTGGGGCACCGGACATCCAGGCGGCATCGGCACCATCCATGCGGGCTCAGCGATCGGTGCGATCCGCCGTCTCGAACAGCTCATCCAGGAAGCCGTCGTTACCGTGCCGCGCGCGCTGATCGCCGAGACCATCGATCTCGTCGCCGTACTGTCGGGACGCGGCTCGCAGCGCCGTCTCTCCGAACTCGCCCACATCGAGGGCCTCGGCGCGGACGGCGACTATCAGATCGCAGCGGCGGACACACCATCGCCGTTCATCACACCAGCAACCCTCGAACAAACGGAAGATCCCTCATGATTCAACATGCCATTCGACTGCGCCGGCATATCGCGACGACCGCCTCCATCACCGTTCTCACACTTGCGCTCGCGCCCGCCGCCCATGCGGCCGGCTCGTCCATGCCGTGGGAACAACCGCTCCAGCAGATTCTTCAATCGATCGAAGGGCCGGTCGCCAAGATCATTGCGGTGATCATCATCATCACCACGGGCCTGACGCTCGCTTTTGGCGACTCATCGGGTGGCTTCCGCAAGCTGATCCAGATCGTCTTCGGCCTCTCGATCGCCTTTGCGGCCAGTTCGTTCTTCTTGTCGTTCTTCTCTTTCGGTGGCGGAGCACTCGTCTGATGACAATGCTCCATGACGGCGCCGGCGAAGTGCCGGGCTTCTCCGTTCCAGTTCACCGGGCGTTGACCGAGCACATCCTGCTCGGCGGCGCGCCGCGCGCGATCGCCATCCTCAATGGCACGCTGGCCGCCGCTTTGGGCCTTGGCCTGCGCCTTTGGCTCGTCGGCCTTGGCCTCTGGGCCGTCGGCCACTTCGCGGCGGTCTGGGCGGCCAAGCGCGATCCGATGTTTGTCGATGTGGTGCGCAGGCATCTGCGCATCCCTGGCCATTTGAGCGTCTGAGGTGAAATCATGATGAACCTCGCCGAATACCGCCGCACAGCGACCCGCCTTGCCGATTTCCTGCCCTGGGTCGCCCTGGCTGGCGAAGGCGTCGTCCTCAACAAGGATGGCTCTTTCCAGCGCACCGCGCGCTTCCGCGGTCCCGATCTTGATAGCGCCGTGCCAGCCGAACTGGTCGCTGTCGCCGGTCGGCTCAACAACGCCTTTCGTCGTCTCGGCTCCGGCTGGGCCATCTTCGTCGAAGCCCAACGCTATGCGGCAGCGACCTATCCCGCGAGCAGGTTTCCCGACGCCGCGTCCGCCCTGGTCGATGCGGAGCGCAAGGCCGACTTCGAGGAAGCGGGATCGCATTTCGAATCCAGCTACTTCCTGACCATTCTCTATCTTCCGCCAGAGGAAGACGCCGCTCGCGCCGAAAATTGGCTCTATGAGGGCCGCGCGCAATCCGGCGTCGATGCGCATGAAATCCTGCGCGGTTTCGTAGATCGCAGCGACCGCGTGCTTCAGCTCATCGAAGGCTTCATGCCCGAAAGCGGCTGGCTCGGCGCGGCCGAGACGCTGACCTATCTGCATTCTTGTGTTTCGACCAAACGCCATCGCGTCCGCGTGCCCGAGACGCCGATGTATCTCGACGCGCTGCTGGCCGATCAACCGCTCACCGGCGGATTAGAGCCACGTCTCGGAGAGGCACATCTGCGCATACTGACCGTCGTTGGTTTTCCGACAGCGACCACGCCGGGTCTGCTTGACGAGTTGAACCGGCTGGCATTTCCCTACCGCTGGTCGACCCGCGCGATCCTGCTCGACAAGACTGACGCCACCAAGCTGCTGACCAAGATCAGGCGGCAATGGTTTTCCAAGCGCAAATCCATCGCCGCCATCCTCAAGGAGGTGATGACCAACGAGGCCTCAGTCCTTGTAGACACCGATGCGGCGAATAAAGCGGCCGATGCTGATCTCGCCTTGCAGGAACTCGGAGCCGACTATGCGGGGCAAGCCTATGTAACGGCGACCGTCACCGTCTGGGACAACGATCCCCGCATCGCCGCCGAGAAACTGCGCCTCGTCGAGAAGGTCATCCAGGGCCGCGACTTCACCGCCATGCCCGAGTCCATCAATGCGGTGGATGCGTGGCTGGGTTCACTGCCCGGCCACGTCTACGCCAACGTGCGGCAACCACCCATCAGCACATTGAATCTCGCCCATATGATCCCGCTGTCGGCGGTCTGGGCGGGGCCGGAACGGGATGAGCATTTTGCGGCGCCCCCGCTGCTCTTCGGTAAGACCGAAGGCTCCACCCCGTTCCGGTTTTCCCTCCATGTCGGCGATGTCGGCCACACGCTCGTCGTCGGCCCCACGGGTGCGGGCAAGTCGGTGCTGCTGGCGTTGATGGCGCTGCAATTTCGTCGGTACGATGGTAGTCAGGTGTTCGCCTTCGATTTTGGCGGAAGCATTCGGGCCGCTGCGCTCGCCATGCGCGGCGACTGGCACGATCTCGGCGGCGATCTTACTGACGGCGCTACCACATCCGTTTCGCTCCAGCCGCTCGCGCGCATCCATGATGTGCCCGAGCGCGCCTGGGCCGCCGACTGGATCGTCGCCATCCTGACGCGCGAGGGTGTGCCGATCACGCCGGACGTCAAGGAGCATCTCTGGTCGGCATTGACCTCGCTTGCGAGCGCACCCGTCAATGAACGCACCCTCACCGGCCTCGCGGTCCTCCTGCAATCGAATGACCTGAAACAGGCGCTTCGACCCTATTGTGTCGGCGGCGCTTATGGCCGGTTGCTTGACGCGGAAGCCGAGCATCTTGGCGAAGCTTCGGTGCAAGTCTTCGAAACCGAAGGTCTGATCGGCACCGGCGCAGCGGCCGCGGTTCTCGCCTATCTCTTCCATCGCATTGAGGACCGCCTTGATGGCCGCCCGACACTGCTGATCGTCGATGAAGGCTGGCTGGCGCTCGACGACGACGGCTTCGCGGGCCAGCTCCGCGAGTGGCTGAAAACGCTCCGCAAGAAAAATGCGTCGGTGGTCTTCGCCACGCAGTCGCTCTCCGACATTGATTCAAGCGCCATCGCGCCCGCCATCATCGAGAGTTGCCAGACCCGTCTTCTGCTGCCGAACGAACGGGCGATCGAGCCGCAGATCACCGCCATCTATCGCCGCTTCGGCCTCAATGATCGCCAGATTGAGATCCTCGCCCGCGCCATGCCAAAGCGGGACTATTACTGCCAGTCGCGTCGCGGCAACCGCCTGTTCGAGCTGGGCCTCTCCGATGTGGCGCTGGCGCTGTGCGCCGCTTCATCGAAACAGCATCAGACCTTGATCGG
>CAYNFA010000511.1:0-3704 GCA_964396345.1 uncultured Thalassobaculum sp. | reverse complement strand
GAACGCCGTGTCGGCATCCGCCGCACCCAGGATCCGCCGCGCCAGCTTGGTGCCGAGGTACGAGCACATCGCCACGCCGGCGCCCTGGCAACCGAGCGCGTAGTGCACGCCGTCGCGCTCGCCGAGATGCGGCAGGAAGTCGAAGGTGAAGGCGACCCGGCCCTTCCAGGCATGGGTCACCGGCACCGCGGCGAGTTCCGGCCAGATCGCCGTCAACTCGCGGTGCAGACGGACCGCCGCGACCCGCAAGTCGATCTCGCCGAAGCTGACCCGGCCGCCGATCAGGGCGCGATCCTCGCCCGGCGCCATCCGGAAGTAGCTGAGCAGCCGCTTGGTGTCGGAGAACATGCGGCCGTTCGGGTCGAGCCGGCGGCGCAGCGCTGGCGGGAACGGCGCCGTGGCGATCATGTAGCTGTCGACCGGGATGATCCGGCGCCGCAGCCATGGCGTCAGCGGGCCGGTGTAGGCGTTGGTGGCCGCGACCATCTGGCGGGCGCGAACGCTGCCGGCAGCGCCGTCGGCGCGGCTCCAGTCCAGTTCCATGCCGCCGGCGGTTCGGCGATGCGCCCGGACGTCGATCCCGCCGGCCAGTCGGGCGCCGGCAGCCTCGGCCGCGCGCGCCAGACCCTGCACGTAGAGGCCGGGGTGGATCTGCGCCCCCGACGGAACCACCATCCCGCCGAAATACCGTGTCGAGCCGATCTCGGCGGACTGCTCCGACGCCTCCAGCACTCGGGTGTCGGCCTGGCCGGCGGCGCGCAGCGCCTCGGCGCGGCGCTTCAGACCGTCGAAGTCGTGGCGGCTCCAGGCGGCGATGTAGCGGCCGGTCCGGGCGAACCGGCAATCGATGCGTTCGCGGGCGATCAGGTCTTCCAGGAAGTCGAGCGTGCCCATGGCCTCCGACACGATGCGGTCGGCCCGCTCGCGGCCGAGCCGCTTCTCCAGGGCGAAGCCGGCAAGTTTCAGCCCGCCCCCGACCGACCCGCCGTTGCGGCTGCTGGCGCCGGCGCCGATCGCCAGGCGGTCGAGCACGGCGACGCTGGCGCCGCCCCGCGCCAGTTCGAGGGCGGCGGACAGCCCGGTGTAGCCGCCGCCGACGATCGCGACGTCGACCTCGGCGGGAATCTCGCCGGCCGGCGCCTCGGCCGGCGGGGCGGCGTCCCACCAGTAGGGGCAGGTGATCAGGTCGGATGCGATACGGGTGCTGTCGGACACGGAAACCTCCGCCGCCGATCAGACCTCGGCACACTATCGATCTAAAATGAATTGGATAATTGATAGTATATTAAAAAGTTATATCCGGGGGACGCTGACCCGCAGCCGTGCAGCCGCCGGGTGAAGGCGCCCGCGCGCTTGGCGCGTGCGTCTCCGGCTCCTAAGATGCCGTCGCTTTTCCCGATCATCCGTTCCGGAGACCACGATGACCGAAGCGGCCCCCGCCCGCGACACCGCCTCGCTCGGAAACGAGCCTCGTATCGACGCCGAGGAGATCCTCGCCGGCATTCTTGAGTGGGTCGAGGTCGAAACGCCGACCTATCACGGCGCCGAGGTCAACAAGCTGGCCGACAAGGTTCAGGTGGTCTGGGACGAGGCCGGCTGCACGGTCGACCGGATTCCGGGACGCGACGGCTTCGGAGACCACGTCCTGGTCCGCTCGCCGGACTGGGAAGAGGACAAGCCGTCGCTGCTGGTTCTGTCGCACATGGACACCGTCCACCCGATGGGCACCAAGGAGGGCGCCAACCCGATCCGGCGCGAGGGCGATTCGGTGTTCGGCCCGGGCATCTACGACATGAAGGCCGGCGCCTATCTGCCGTACTACGCGTGGCGGCATCTCAAGCGCATGGGCCGGGCGCATGGCATGCCCGTTACCTGGCTGTACGTCTCCGAGGAGGAGGTCGGCAGCCCGACCAGCCGCGAGGTGATCGAGCGCGAGGCCCGCAAGGCCAAGTACGTGCTGGTCACCGAGCCGGCTCGCGACGGCGGCAAGATCGTCACCGCCCGAAAGGGTGTCGGCCGGTTCGAACTGAAGATCACCGGCCGGCCGTCGCACGCCGGCGCCCAGCACCAGGATGGCCGCAGCGCGGTCAAGGAACTGGCCCACCAAATCCTGGAGATCGAGGGCTACACCGATTACGAGCGCGGCATAACCACGAATGTCGGGCTGGTCCAGGCGGGGACCGGCGTCAACGTGGTTCCGCGCGACGCCACCGCCGAGATCGATCTGCGCGTGGTTACCGCCGCCGACGGCGAGGCTATGACGGCCCGCATCCGCAACCGCGTGGCCCGCGACCCCGACGTCACCGTCGAGGCGACCGGCGGTATGAACCGGCCGCCCTATGAGCGCTCGCCCGCGATCGAGGCGCTGTTCGAGCAGGCCAAGGCGCTGGCGGCCAAAGGCGGCCTCGACCTGGTCTCGACGCCGCTCACCGGCGGCGGATCGGACGGCAATTTCAGCGCCGCCATCGGCGTCCCGACCCTCGACGGCCTCGGCGCCGACGGCAAGGGCGCGCACACCCTGCACGAGCAGATCTACGTGTCGTCGCTGGAGCCGCGCGCCCGCATGTGGGTCGAACTGCTGGCGGGACTGAAATGACCGTCGAATTTGCGGCGCGCGGTGAACAGGGCGAGATCGAGGAAGGCATTGCCCTGGCCCCGAAGTTCGACGCCGACGGCCTGATCCCGGCGATCGCCGCCGACGCCGCCGACGGCACCGTCCTGATGATGGCGTGGATGAACGCCGCGGCGCTGAAGGCAACGATCGAGACCGGCGAGGCGCACTACTGGTCGCGCTCGCGCCGCGAGATGTGGCGCAAGGGCGGGACCAGCGGTCACGTCCAGCGGGTGCGCGAGGTCCGCCTCGACTGCGATCAGGACGCCGTCCTTCTGCTGGTCGACCAGGAGGGCCCGGGTGCCTGCCACGTCGGCTACCGCGCCTGCTTCTACCGCCGCGTGGTCGGCGACGGGGCCGGCGGTGTCCGGCTTGAGGCCGTCGGCGCCAAGGCCTACGACCCGGAGCGGGTTTACGGGAGCGGCGGGTGAGCCGGACGGTCGAACTGTTGCTGCCGGCGGTGGCGCGCTCGGCGGCGGCGACCGAGCCCCCGCTCGGCCGACTGACGGTGCCGTCGCGCGCCATCCCGGAGCGCCGGGTGCTGATCGACCCGGAGGAACTCGGCCGGTTGCGCGACGCCGCCCGGGCGGCGGCGACCCGGGCGCACGCACCGTATTCGTCGTTCACCGTCGGCGCCGCCCTGGTCATGGCCGACGACCCGGATCGCCGGGTGTTCATCGGCGCCAATGTCGAGAACGCCAGCTACGGCGGCACCATTTGCGCCGAGCGCACGGCGATGACCCAGGCCGCGGCCGCCGGCTACCGCCAAATATCGGTGCTGGCGGTGTCGTGCGCGCAGGCCCTGCACGCCCGCCTTGCCGATCGCTCGCCCTGCGGGATCTGCCGCCAGGTTTTCGCCGAGTTCGCCACGGACGCGCCGCCGAGCCTGGTGCTGATCGATTCCGGCGAAGAGGGAGCGCTCGGTGAGATCCTCGACCTCGACCGGCTGCTGCCCTACGCGTTCCGCCTGAACGGGTAGGGCGGGGCGGGGGCGCCGGGCTCCTTAGCGTCATCCAGTCAATGTGGAGCCCTCTCACTTTTGTCGTCATGTATGGACGGCCCCCGTTGGGCAAGTGCGAAAATGCAGCGTCGA
>CAYNFA010000510.1:0-3706 GCA_964396345.1 uncultured Thalassobaculum sp. | reverse complement strand
GGGCGGCCCTGCTGGACTTCGACTTCTACGGCGACGAGCCGACCCGCATCACCGCGATCGAGGTGCCGACGGAGCGGATCGCCAAGGAGGTCTTCTACATTCCGGCGTTCCTGCTGCTGGTGCTGGTGGTGGCCGTGCAGCGGCGGCGGACCGACGTGCCAGCTTTCTGAAGTCCTATAGTCCGCTAGGGGAGGCCGCCATGTACGCCGACATCATGCTGGCAGTCGATCTCGTCGATCAGGCGTCGCAGGCGAAGGCCGTCAGGACGGCGGTTGCGCTCGCCGAAGCCTTCGGGGCGCGCATTCACATCATCACCGTCGTTCCGGACTACGGGATGAGCATGGTCGGGGGCTTCTTCACCAGGGAGCACGAGCGGCAGGCGATCCTCGAGACCGATCGGGCGCTGCACGTCTTCGCCGCCGCCAACATCCCGAAGGGAATCAAGCTTCAACACATCGTCGGCCATGGTACCATTTACCGCGAGATACTGCGCTACGCGGAGGAGACCGGGTGCGATCTGATCGTGATGGCGTCGCACCGACCGGAACTTGAGGATTATCTGCTGGGGCCGAACGCCGCCCGCGTGGTACGGCACGCGACGTGTTCCGTCATGGTGGTTCGCGACGAAGGGCGCCGGCGGCCGGAAAGAGTTCGTTAATCTTCGGTCATTAAGCTGTTCCGGTGCCGGACTGGGACCTTGACCGCTGGAGGTGTATGCAATGAGCGGATCTAAGGCCTCGGGGGGGCCCGCCGGCGAGTTGCCGACGGCTGAACTGGTGGCAAGGTTGTCAAAGGACAGCTCGCCGGAGGCTCGTGCCGACGTCGCTCGGACGGTCGGCCGCGCCTTGGATGTCGGCGCGCTCGCCGACGAGGAGCGTCGGCTCGCCACGGACATCGTCCGACGGCTGGCGCTTGACGTTGAGCGCCGGGTCCGCGAGAGCCTTGCTGAATCCGTGCGCCGAAGCCAGAACCTGCCGCACGATGTGGCGCTGACGCTGGCCCGTGACATCGCCAGCGTCGCGACTCCGGTGCTTTCGGAGTCCAGCGTTCTGACTGACGCCGACCTGGTGGCTCTGATCGCCGGCGAGGACGAGGCCAAGCAACTCGCCGTGGCGGGACGCCTCACCCTGTCGGAGGCGGTGGCCGATGCGCTCGTGGCGCATGGCACAGAGGAAGTGGTGGTCGCGGTGGTCTCCAATCCCGGAGCGGCCCTGGCGGAGCCGACACTCGACCTTGCGCTCGATCGGTTTCCGAACAGCGAGCGGGTCCACTCGCCGATGATCGCCCGGCAAACCCTGCCCGTTTCGGTCGCCGAGCGGCTGGTGGCGATGGTCTCCGAGCGGCTGCAGGGCGAACTGGTGCGGCGTCACGCGCTGCCGGCCGATCTCGCCACCGACCTGATCCTGGATGGACGTGAGCGCGCCACCCTTGCGCTTGTCGACGACAATTCGCCGCCTGAGCGCGTCGAGGATCTGGTTCGATCGCTGGCGCGCGGCGGTCGTCTCACCTCGTCGATCATCGTGCGCGCGGCGTGCGTCGGCGACTTGGCGTTTGTCGAGACGGCTTTGGCCGTGATGGCGGGTGTGCCGGTCGAGAACGCCGGCCGTCTGGTCCACGACGTCGGGCGCCGCGGGCTCGAGGCGCTGGCTGACAAGGCGGGTGTGGCGCCGCGTGATCGGATCGTGTTGCGGATCGCCGTGGACGCCGCCGGCGAGACCGAACTTGGCGACGGCCCCTCCGACCGCCAGCGGTTCTCGGAGACTGTGATCGAGCGGGTTCTGACTCGGTTCGACGCCGACGATGCGGGGGTCCGGGACGAGGACGTTCTTTACCTGATCCGAAAGTTGGAGAGCTATGTCGCCGTTCGACCGGATGTGGTCTCAGCGGCGCGTTGAGGGCAGTTTGAGCGTCGGCGTATCGTGGGTCTTCAAAAGGCTGCCGCGATGCGTTAAGATTCCTGTGATGGCTTTCTGCAACCGTCGAGCTGGGGAGTCTCGATGTGAGCATCCAGGCAATAGACGGATCGACATGGGAGCCGTCCGCGGCGAAGGCGGTCGTGCGCCGAACCCTGTTGGTATTGGCCGCGATTGGTGTGGTGATGGGTCCGATCGCGATCGGGGGGGCCGTTGCCTGGGTGCTGACCCGCGAAGCCGGCCCGGCGTTGAGCGATGATGGCTGGCTGCGGACAAGGCCAGCCCTGTCCAAGTCCAGCGCAGGTTTCCCGCTGATATCATCCGGGGAAGTCCGGGCGGCCGGGGTCACCCTGGACGAGGCGCGGCGGATCCTGAGCCGCTGACCGTTCAGCGGCAGCGCGTTCGCAGGAACGCGTCGACCGCTTCCGCCGCTTCCTCGAGGGTGTCGTCGTGCCCCCGCCCGCTTGCCTTGCGCGGCTCGAGGTCGTGATCGCCGTCGTCGATCCAGACCGTCTGGATGAACGGCGACAGCGGGTATCCGGCGACCTCGGCGACGCTCCCGAACGGGTCCCGGGTCCCCTGCACGATCAGGGTTGGCACCCTCAAATCGGCCAGATGCGCGACCCGCGGTCGTTCGGGTCGACGTGGCGGGTGGAACGGATAGCCGAGGCAGACCAAGCCCCTGGCACCGTCCTCGGCGGCGAGCAGCGACGCCATTCGACCGCCCATCGACTTGCCGCCAATCACGACGCGTTCAACCCCTCCGAGTTGTGCGACCACCGCCCGCCAGGTCGCGATCAGCGTTGGCTGGCGGTCCGGCGGGCGCCGCCGGCCGTCATGGCGACGCGCCGCCATGTAGGGAAATTCGAACCGGACGACGCGGTGCCCGCGTTCGGCGAGCCGGTTCGCCATGGCGGTCATGAACGGGCTGTCCATGGGCGAACCGGCGCCGTGCGAGAGCGCGAGGGTGATCTCGGCGTCCGCTGGTCCGTCGACCAGCCATTCGCTGATCATTGTCGCGGTTCGGCCGGCAAGCGTCAGAGGTCGGAGAAGAAGTCGTTCCCCTTGTCGTCCACCACGATGAACGCCGGGAACTTTTCCACCTCGATGCGCCAGACCGCCTCCATGCCGAGTTCCGGGAACTCCTGGACCTCGACCTTCTTGATCGAATTCAGCGCCAGCTTGGCAGCGGCGCCGCCGACCGAGCCGAGGTAGAAGCCGCCGTGCTTCTTGCAGGCTTCGCGGACGACCGGTGAGCGGTTGCCCTTGGCCAGCGTCACGAAGCTGCCACCGGCAGCCATGAACGGCTCGACGTAGCTGTCCATGCGGCCGGCCGTGGTCGGCCCGAACGAACCCGAGGCGTAGCCGGCGGGGGTCTTGGCGGGACCGGCGTAATAGATCGGGTGGTTCTTGACGTAGTCGGGCAACGGCTTGCCGGCGTCGATCAGTTCCTGGAGCTTGGCGTGGGCGATGTCGCGGGCCACGATCATCGGCCCGGTCAGCGAGACCCGGGTCTTGATCGGAAATTGCGACAACGTCCGGCGGATCTCGTCCATCGGCCGCGTCAGGTCGATCTCGACGGCGTCGGCGGTCAGCGTGCTTTCGTCGATGTCGGGGAGGTATTTGGCCGGATCCGCTTCCAGTCGCTCGAGATAGATGCCGTCGCGGGTGATCTTGGCGGTGGCCTGACGGTCGGCCGAGCACGACACGCCGATGCCGATCGGGCAACTCGCCCCGTGCCGCGGCAGGCGGATCACCCGGACGTCATGGCAGAAGTACTTGCCGCCGAACTG
>CAYNFA010000509.1:0-3715 GCA_964396345.1 uncultured Thalassobaculum sp. | reverse complement strand
TCTCCACGCCGCTCGGGGACTTCACCCGCACGCCGGTGACCGTTACATCGTCGTACAGCAATTCCAGCACGCGCGCCGAATAGCGGATCTCAATGCCGTTGTGCGCCGCAGCCTGCCAGAGCGCCTCGACCAGCCCCGGCCCGCCGCCCCAGGCCTCGACCGTCAGGCCGCCCCAGAACTTGAAGCGGCCGTCGACCTTGAACGCCTGACGCCCCCAGATCGGCTGGAACCGCACGCCCTTGCCCCGCATCCAGCCAAGCGTGTCGTAGGAGCGGGTGATCAGCGTCTCGGCGAGGTCGGGGTCGCAGCGGTACTGCGTCACCCTGAACATGTCGTCGAAGAACTGGTCGCTGGTGTAGGTGCCGAAGTCGGTGATCGCGACTTCCTCGTCGGTGAGGTCCGGCATCAGCGCCCGCAGGTCGTCGACTCCGTTGTAGACAGTGCGGATCGCACCGGCGGTGAAGCGGGTGTTGCCGCCGCCCTCGTCCTGCGACGCGCGCTCCAGGACAAGCACGCTGGCGCCGCTCTCGCGCGCCGCAAGAGCGGCGCACAGCGCCGCGTTGCCGGCTCCGACCACCACGACATCCCAGTCGGCCATCTTCTCGCTCCGTGTGTTCGCGCTTGGGTATGATGGAAAACTAGGTCAAGATTCGGCGCTTGTACACCCTTGTATACAATCCCGGAGGAAACTCATGGCGACGGTCAGCGAGGTGATCGCCAGCTATCTCGGCGCCGCCAAAATCGGCCATGTCTTCGGCTATCCGGGCGATCCGAACGTCGAGGTCATCGAGGCGCTTCGCCGCGCCGGAATCCGCTTCGTGCTCGGTCGGCGCGAGGGCACGGCGGGGCTGATGGCGCTCGCCTACGCCCACATCACCGGGCGGCCCGGAATCGCCATGTCGACCCTTGGGCCCGGCTCGTCCAACATGGTCAACTCGGTCGCCACCGCGCTGCTCGACCGGGTGCCGCTGCTGGCGATCTCCGGCCAGATCGAGACCCGGCGCGAGGCGGTGTTCACCCACCAGGTGCTGAACCACGCCCAGATGTTCGGTCCGGTCTCCAAGTGGACAGCAGAGTTGCGGGCGAACGCCGCCGGATCGACCCTCCGCCGCGCCTTTCGCACCGCCATGGCCGAGCGGCCAGGGCCGGTCCACTTGACGACCTCGGCCGACGTGGTGGGGGCCGAGGCCGGCGACGCCGAGGTCTCTCTGCCGCCACTTTACCCGGCGGCGAGCGCCGTGCAGGTGTTCGCCGACCCGGGCGTGGCCGCCGACCCGTTGAAGCGCCTGATGGCGTCGAGGCGACCGGTGATCGTGGCCGGCATCGGGGCGTTGCGCGCCCGGGCGACGGCGCCGCTGGTGCGGCTGGCCGAGGCGGCCGGCGTGCCGGTGGTGGTGTCACCGATGGCCAAGGGCCTGATGCCCGAGGACCACCCCTACTTCGCGTCGATCCTCGACATGGCGTGCAACGAGGTGGTGTGGGACTTCCTGAACGCCGCCGACCTGATCCTGTGCGTCGGCTTCGACGCCGTCGAACTGATCAAGAGCTGGTCGCCCAAGGCGCCGGTCGTCCACATCGACTGGAGCGCCAACGCCGACCAGGTCTATCCGGCCGAGGTCGAGGTCGTGGGCAATCCCGCCACCGTTCTGGCGGCGCTGGCCGACGGCTGGCGGGGCGAGCCGCGCTGGCGCGAGGGCGAGGTTGCCGACCACCGCGCCACCCTGTCGCGGGCCTACTTCCAGGGCCGAGTCGAGGGCGCGCTCAACCCGACCGACGTCATCGACCTGGTGCGGGCCGCGATGCCGGCCGACAGCCGGGCGACCGCCGATGTCGGCTCGCACAAGCTGCTGGTCGGCCAGGGCTGGCGAACCTCGGTGCCGGGCGGGGTGCTGATGACCAACGGCCTCAGTTCGATGGGCTTCGCGCTGCCGGGGGCGATCACCGCCGCCCTGGTCGAGCCGGAGCGGCCCTGCGTCTGCTTCACCGGCGACGGCGGCCTGGCGATGGTGCAGAGCGAGCTGTCGCTCGGCGCCGAACTGAAGACCGCGCCGCTGGTGGTGGTGTTCTGCGACGATTCCCTGAACCGGATCGAGCTGAAGCAGATGCGCCGGCAGTACCCGGCGGAGGGCACCCGCATGATGCCGGTCGATATCGCCAAGGCTGCCGAGGCCATGAACTGCCACGCCCACAGCGTCGACAGCCGCGCCACCCTCGAACGGGCGCTGGCGGCGCCGCGGCCGGCGGACCGGCCAACGGTGATCGCGGCGCGCATCGATCCGGCGCAATACGCCGCGCAGTTCTAGCACCCGGCGGCCAGGACATGGGTGGTAACCGGCTCCCGGCGTTCCTGTCGCCGCGCCTGCCGTTCTTCTACGGCTGGGTGGTTCTGGCCTGCGTGTGCTGCGCCGGCTTCTCGCGGCAGGGGCCGGCGGTCGCCACGTTGTCGATCTTCATCGAACCGATGAGCAGCGACTTCGGCTGGTCGCGCACCGCTCTGTCCGGCGCGGTCTCGCTCGGCGGGATCCTGGCCGCCTTCGCCTCGCCGCTGATCGGGCCGCAACTGGACCGGCATGGCGCCAAGCTGATCCTCGGGGGTGCCGTCCTGACAACCGGGGTGACAGTGACGCTGCTGTCGACCGTGGAATCGCTGCTCGCCTTCTACCTGTTGTTCTGCGTCGCCCGCATGTGCTTCGCCGGGCCCTACGACATCGGCATCTACGGGGCGCTCAACAACTGGTTCGTGGCGCGCCGCGCGTCGGCGACCTCGATAGCCACCCTGGCCCAGATGCTCGGGCTGGTGGCGATGCCGCTGATCGCCCACGCCGCCATCCTGCAGGACGGCTGGCGGACCGGCTGGCTGGCGGTCGGCGCCACCGTGCTGATCATCGGGTTCGTGCCGAACTGGCTGCTGATGGTGCGCCGCCCGGAGGATATCGGGCTGGTTCCGGACCAGCGGGTGGTTCCAACGACGGCGGGGGCCGGCCCCGCCGTCGAGGCCGTTCCGGAGCCGACCTTCACCCGGGCGGAGGCGCTGCGCACGCCGGCGTTCTGGCTGCTGTCGCTGTTCACGCTGCTGGTCTACCCGGTGCAGGCCGGGGTCAGCCTGCACCAAGCGCCGCATCTGCTCGAGCGCGGCCTGGACCCGACGTCGGCGGCGCTGATCGTCAGCGCCTTCTCGCTCGCTTCGGCAGTGGCCGGCGTCGGCTTCGGGCTGGTGGCCCGCCGCCTGACGGTTCGCCTGGCGCTGGCGCTGATCGCCGCCTGCATGGCCGGCGGGACCGTGGTGATGCTCGCCATCGATTCCGCCGCCCTCGGCTACGCCGCCGCCGTGCTGTACGGCCTCGGGGTCGGCGGGCTGATCACCATTCTGCCGATCGCCTGGGCCGACTATTTTGGGCGGCGCAGCTTCGGCGCGATCCGCGGTGCCGCCCTGTCGGTGCAGGTGACCGCCCAGGCCGCCGGCCCGTTGCTGTCGGGTGCGCTGCGCGACTGGACCGGGGACTACGTGCTGTCGCTCGAATGCTTCACGGCGCTGGCGGTCGCGGGGATCGGGGTCGCGCTGCTGACGCGGGCGCCACGGCGCTGATCGGCTTCCGCCTCAACGCGGCGCCGCCGCCAGCGGCCCGCCGTCGAGCAGGGTCGGGTAGCCGGTCGCGCCGCCCGACGGTCGTCCGACGCCGTTGTCCGGCAGCCATACCGTCACCGAGGTGCCCTC
>CAYNFA010000508.1:904-3718 GCA_964396345.1 uncultured Thalassobaculum sp. | reverse complement strand
AGTCGGGCCCGAACGTCCGCAGCACCTCGAGGGTGTCGAGGCGCTCGACGTGGCGGCGCCGGTTGTCGCGCCACAACCGCTCGTAGGGGCAGTTGTGGAAGTAGAAATACTCCAGGTGCTTGAACTCCGACCTCGCAGCCGAAAACAGCTCCTCGCACAGCTTGATGTAGGGATCCATCGAGCCGCCGACGTCGAGGAACAGCACCACGTTCACGACGTTTCGCCGCTCGGCCTGCATCCGCAGGTCAAGCCAGCCGCCGTTCTTGGCGGTGCTCCGGATGGTGCCGTCGAGGTCGAGCTCGTCAGGCCGGCCCTGGCGCGCGAACTTTCGAAGCTTGCGCAGCGCCACCTTGATGTTGCGGGTGCCGAGTTCAACCGTGTCGTCGAGGTTTCGGAACTCGCGCTTGTCCCAGACCTTGACCGCCCGGAAGTTACGGTTGCCATCCTGACCGATCCGCACGCCCTCGGGGTTGTAGCCGCTGGCGCCGAACGGCGAGGTGCCGGCGGTGCCGATCCACTTCGAGCCGCCCTGGTGACGCCCCTTCTGCTCCTCCAGGCGCTGGCGCAGCGTCTCCATCAGCTTGTCCCAGCCGCCCAGCGCCTCGATCTTGGCCATCTCCTCGGGCGTCAGGGTCAACTCGGCGAGCTTGCGCAGCCATTCCTCCGGCAACTCCTTGCCGAGCAACTCGTCGAGCGCCTCCAGACCCTGGAAGACGTGACCGAACACCCGGTCGAAGCGGTCGAGATGGCGCTCGTCCTTGACCAGCGCGGCGCGCGACAGGAAGTAGAAATCCTCGACCGACCACGACGCCAGCCCGGCCTTGACAGCCTCCAGCAGCGTCAGGTACTCGGTCAGCGACACCGGGACCTGCGCCTCGCGCAGCGCGTAGAAGAAGCGGGTGAACATCCGACTCTTGTCGCCCCGCGCGGATCACCGGTCAAGCCGCCAGCGAAACAAGTGAAACACTTTGCCGGCGGGCGCGGCACCGTCCCGAAACACGACGACGCCACCCTGCCCCGGCTTTTGGAGGCTGAACCGCCTCGACACCGAGCCAATCAGGGATGAAGCCCATGACGACACGCGACGCCCGCTGCGAGCCGGTCTCGGCCGCGACTTCCAGCAGTCTGGCTGCCTACGAGGCGGCGCTGCTGCAGTTCAACAGTTACATGAACGACCCGGTCGCGACCATCGACGCGGCCCTCGCCGAGCAGCCCGACTTCGTGATGGGCCACGTGCTGAAGGCCGAGACCATGATTTCCGTCTGGGAGCGCAGCGTGACCGGCGCGGTCAGCGAGACCCGCGACCGGCTGACGGCGCTTCGGGGCATGGCGAACGCCCGTGAGCGCGGCCACATCGCCGCGATCGGCGCCGCGGCCAAAGGCCGCTAGCGGCGCTCCTTCAGCGCCTTCTCGACAGCCTGGCGATGGCCGAACAGCTTGGCGGTCAAGGGCACCGCGCCTTCCTCCTGGCAATCCCGCTTGTGGGGCTTGGCGGTTTCGGCGGCCTCGGCCATGTAGTGGTCGAGGAAGCCGATGTCGTCCTCATCGGCCCCCAGCTGGGCAAGGTTGTCCCGGGCCAGCCCGCGGAAGTACTCCTCCTCGGCCGGATCGCCGCCGCACAGCGCGACCGAAGCCAGGATGTAGCCAGCCTGATCGGCATAGTCGCGCAGGGCCTCGGGCGCGGCGTCGAAAAGCTTGCCGGCCGCCGCCGGGCTCGCCGCGACGCCGGCGGCCAGCGCCACCGCCAGCAGCAAAGCGCGGGCGGTCACGGGCGGCTCTCCCGGCGCGCCAGGAAGGCCAGCCGCTCGAACAGGTGGACGTCCTGCTCGTTCTTCAGCAGCGCGCCGTACAGCGGCGGGATAAGGTCCTTACGGTCGGTCGACTTGAGCGCCTCCGGCGGAATGTCCTCGACCACCAGAAGCTTGATCCAGTCGAGCAGCTCCGAGGTCGACGGCTTCTTCTTGACCCCGGGCACCTCGCGGATCTCGTAGAACGCGGTCAGCGCCGCCCGCAACATGTCCTTCTTCAGGTTCGGGAAATGGACGTCGACGATCCGTTCCATGGTCTCGGGATCCGGAAACCGGATGTAGTGGAAAAAGCAGCGCCGCAGGAAGGCGTCCGGCAGCTCCTTCTCGTTGTTCGAGGTGATCAGCACGATCGGTCGGTGCCGGGCAGCCACCGTCTCGCGGGTCTCGTAGACGTGGAACTCCATACGATCGAGTTCGAGCAACAGGTCATTCGGGAACTCGATGTCGGCCTTGTCGATCTCGTCGATCAGCAGGACGACTTGCTCGTCGGCCGCGAAGGCATTCCAAAGCTTGCCGCGGTGGATGTAGTTGGCGATGTCCCTGACGCGCTCGTCGCCGAGCTGGCCGTCGCGCAAGCGAGCCACCGCATCGTACTCGTACAGCCCGTGCTGCGCCTTGGTGGTCGACTTGATGTGCCACTCGATCAGCGGCTTGCCGAGCGCAGTGGCGATCTCGCGCGCCAGCACGGTCTTGCCGGTCCCCGGCTCGCCCTTGACCAGCAACGGCCGGCCAAGCGCCACGGCGGCGTTGACCGCAACCATCAGGTCCTTGGTGGCGACATAGCGTTCGGTGCCTTCGAAACGGGTGGTCTCGGCCATCCGGGTCTCCCGTGGTAGGTCGCGGTCAGGCCGTCGCCGGAATCTTCGCCAGCGCCGCCTCGATGGCGTCGAGCGCGGCCTGGGCCCGCGACGGATCCGGGCCGCCGGCCTGCGCCATGTCGGGACGGCCGCCGCCGCCCTTGCCGCCGAGAGCCTCGGCGCCGACACGGACCAGGTCGACGGCGCTG
>CAYNFA010000508.1:0-894 GCA_964396345.1 uncultured Thalassobaculum sp. | reverse complement strand
TCGGCCATGCCCAGCTCCTTGAGCGCGTCGAGCATGCGGCCGACCAGGTCGTCGGAGACGCCGACCACCAGGGATGCCTTGCCATCGTCGGCGCTGGCGACCGCGACCACGCCCGAGCCGAGCTCCTTCTTCAGGCTGTCGACCAACCCCTTCAGCTCGCGCGCCGGAACGCCGTCCAGCGAACGCGTCGCGTAGCTGGTTCCGGCAACCAACTTCACCGCGCTCGTGGCTCCGCCGCCGGACGCCAGCTTCTTGCGGGTCTCAACCAGTTCGCGCTCCAGGCGCCGACGCTCCTCGACCAGGGCATGGACCCGCGACGGGACCTCCTCGGCGGTGGTCTTCAATTCCGCCGCCGCCTCGGCCAGCGCCGCCTCGCGCGCCGCGATCCAGTCGAGCGCGCCGACCCCGGTAACCGCCTCGATGCGGCGCACGCCGGCCGCGACCGCGCCCTCGCCGACAATCTTGAACACCCCGATGTCGCCGGTGCGCCGGACATGGGTTCCGCCGCACAGCTCGACCGACCACGCCGCCCGGTTCGCCTGGTCGGCGGCGCCGCCCATCGATACGACGCGGACTTCCTCGCCGTACTTCTCGCCGAACAGCGCCATGGCGCCCTCGTCGATCGCTGCCTGCGGCGTCATCAGGCGGGTCGACACCTCGGAATTGCCGCGCACACGGCGGTTGACCTCGGCCTCGACCCAGGCAAGGTCGTCGCGGGCGATCGACGCTGGATGGCTGAAGTCGAAACGCAACCGGTCCGGCGCCACCAGCGAGCCTTTCTGCGCGACATGCTCGCCCAGGCGCTGGCGCAGCGCCTCGTGCATCAGGTGGGTGGCCGAATGGTTGGCGCGCACCCGGTCACGGCGCTCGGACTCGACCGTCAGTTCGACAGCG
>CAYNFA010000507.1:0-3736 GCA_964396345.1 uncultured Thalassobaculum sp. | reverse complement strand
CGTGACCGACGCCGGCCCGTTTCCGATCTGCCCGGACATCACCCCCAACTTCCAGCGGCTGGTCGGCCTGACGATCGGCGGCGGCTGGCGGCGGTCAGTCCGGGAACGGCTGGGCGGTGCGGAAGGCTGCACCCACCTGGTGGAACTGCTGGGCCCGATGGCGACCACCGCCTACCAGACGATCTTCGGGGAGCAGTCGCGCGAGCGCCGGGCGGCCGACGCCCGAGGTGAGCCGCCGAAGCCCGAGGATCCGGCGCGCAAGCCGGCGTTGCTGAACTCGTGCCACGCCTTCGCCGAGTCCAGTCCGGTGGTCGCGAAGATCTGGCCGGCCTGGTACCGCCCGCCGGCGACCGCCGATCCGACCGAATCCTAGTCGACCGGCTGTCGGGAAGCCGCCGCCCGACCCTTGCCGAGCCAGGGCGACTCGCTGGACCCCTCGGCTGGTCCGGACCGGTCGCCCAGATGATCGATCCGCCGCCCGACGACCGTGTCGAGCACCAGGCGCGCCAGCGGCTCAAACGCGGGGATGTCAGTCGTCGAGGTCTCGGGTGGAGCGGTGGTGGCGCCCTGCTGTCGCCGGACCAGCTGGCGGTAGTAGCTGATGATGAACACCCGCGTCGCGGACGTCAGCCCGACCTCGCGCCGGCGCTGGTCGATCTGCGTGCAAAGATTGTTCAGCGAGACGCCTTCCTGGCGCGCGATACTTTCCAGCGCCTCCCACATCTGAGGCTCCAGGCGCATGCTGGTCCGCCTGCTTCCGACGGTAACGTTCCGGCTTTCCAGAATCGACGGCTTGTCATCCGGTGCGGACAAATGGTCCTCACTGCTCGGTTGTGGCGCGAAGTCCGCCTGATGCTTGTTCGCTATAGTAGCAATGCCACGGATTCTCCGTTCATTCAACCATGAAAGGTTTTAGCGCCGGTCAAGCTATTTTGGGTTGTCCGTCAGCCCTCAGCGGCCCCCTCAGCGGGGCCCACTCAGCGGGGCCCACTCAGCGGGGCCCACTCAGCGCACCGGGGCTGGGGCGTCCAGGGTCAGGGCGAGAGCGTGAATCGGCCCGCGCAGTTCCTCGGCCAGCACGGCGTGAACCAAACGATGGCGCTCGATCCGCGACTTGCCGGCGAAAGCCGTCGCGACCATGTGAACCTTGAAGTGGGTTTCGCCGCCGGGGCGGGCGCCGGCGTGCCCGGCGTGCTTGTGGGACTCGTCTTCTACCTCGAGGCTGGCGGGCTGGAAGGCGGCGATCAGCTTGCTGGCAACGGTGTCTTTAACGCTCGTTCTCATACTCTGGACTTTCTCCGACGCGTCGCTAGGTTCGAACGGGTTGCAGCGGCCGCATCGTCACGGTCAGCCCGCCCTACTGCGGAATCAAGATGGTCGCTTCCATGGCAAAGGCCAATCCGGAACGCCTGATGTCGGACCGTCTGGACCCGCGGTCCTCGCTGCGCGCCTGCGACCGCCCGGGGTGCGCCGAGAGCGGTGAGTACCGGGCACCGCGGTCCCGCGACCGGCTCGACGACTATTATTGGTTCTGCCTGGAGCATGTACGCGAGTACAATAAGTCCTGGAACTACTATTCCGGCATGAGCGACGCCGAGGTCGAGGCCGATCTCCGCCGCTCGACCACTTGGGAACGCCCGACCTGGCGTTTCGGCGCCGCCGATTCCGCCGGGCGCAGCACCGCTCGCAAGGTCCGCGACCCTTTCGGGTTCTTCGAGGACGAGGCCGAGGAGCGCCGGCCGACCCGGCCCTCGATCCACTCACCCGAGGGCCGGGCGCTCGCGGTCATGGGGCTCGACCCGCCGCTGACGCTCGAGCAGTTGAAGCGCCGGTATAAGGAACTGGTCAAAAAACACCACCCCGACGCCAACGGCGGTGACCGAGGCGCCGAGGAACGGTTGAAAAGTATCAACGAGGCCTATACGACTTTACGCCGACTTCTCGGCTGAGCCCGTCCAACGCTCCGCCCTCCTCCCCTACAGGAATTCCGTCCATGGCGAACGACACCGTCATCGAGCGCAAGCCCGCCCACCACCTTGGCCAGCCGGACATCACCGTCTCGGCGAGGGAGGTGTTCGGCCTCGATATCGACATGCAGATAACGGCCTTCTCGGAGCCGAGCGAGTACGTCCCGATCCGGGACGACGCCTACCTGTTCGACCATGACACCACGCTGGCGATCCTGGCGGGCTTCGCGCGCAACCGGCGTGTCATGATCCAGGGCTACCACGGCACCGGCAAGTCGACGCACATCGAGCAGGTGGCGGCGCGGCTGAACTGGCCGTGCATCCGCGTCAACCTCGACAGCCATGTCAGCCGCATCGACCTGATCGGCAAGGACGCCATCGTGCTGCGCGAGGGCAAGCAGGTCACCGAGTTCCGGGAAGGCATCCTGCCCTGGGCCCTGCAGAACCCGGTCGCGCTGGTGTTCGACGAGTACGACGCAGGCCGCGCCGACGTGATGTTCGTGATCCAGCGGGTGCTCGAGGTCGACGGCAAACTGACCCTGCTGGACACCAACAAGGTCATCCAGCCGAACCCGTCGTTCCGGCTGTTCTCGACCGCCAACACCGTCGGGCTCGGCGATACCACCGGCCTCTATCACGGCACCCAGCAGATCAACCAGGGTCAGATGGACCGCTGGAACATCGTCACGACGCTGAACTACCTGCCGCACGACGCCGAGGTCGACATCGTGCTCGCGAAGTGCGCGACCTACCAGACTCCGGAGAAGCGCGAGTTGGTGTCCAAGATGGTCACCTGCGCCGACCTGACCCGCGCCGGGTTCATGGCCGGCGACATCTCGACCGTCATGTCGCCGCGCACCGTGATCACCTGGGCCGAGAACGCCGACATCTTCGGCGGCGACCTCAAGCTGGCGTTCCGCCTGACGTTCCTGAACAAGTGCGACGAGGTGGAGCGGGCGATCGTGGCCGAGTACTACCAGCGCTGCTTCGGGGACGAGATCACCAAGACCGGCGTCAAGGCGGCCGAGTAACGGACACGCGGGACCGCCCAGCCATGCGCAGCAACAGCAGCGGCAACCGCCCGCCCGACGACACCGCCTTCGAGGACTTCAAGCGGTCGACGGCGGCGTGCCTGCGGGCCATCTCGGGTGAGCCTGAGGTCGAGGTGACCTACGGCGCCGAGCACGCCGGGCTGGCGGGTAACCGCGCCCGGCTGCCGGCCCCGCCGAAGGACATGGACCCGGTCGAACTCGCGCGGCTGCGCGGCGAGTCGGACGCGTTGGCGCTTCGGCTGAAGCATCATGACGAAGCGGTGCACAACCGCCGGGTTCCGCAGGGGCAAGCGGCGCGAGAGATCTTCGAGGCGGTCGAACAGGCGCGGGTCGAGGCGATCGGGTCGCGGGCAATGACCGGGGTCGCCGGCAACCTCGGCGCCGTCCTCGACGAGCAGTACCGCCGCAAGGGGCTGGAGCGCGCCGACAAGGATGACATTTCGCTGGTCGACGTCATGCGGCTGATCGCCCGCGAGGCGCTGACCGGGGCGCCACCGCCGGAATGCGCCCGCCGGGTCGTCGACCTCTGGCGACCCTGGATCGAGAGCAAGGTCGGGCAGGACCTCAAGGAACTCGACCGCCACCTGGAGAACCAGGACGCGTTCGCCAAGGCATCTCGGCAGTTGATCGCGGATCTCGACCTGGAGATCGGCGAGGAGGGCATGGCCGAGGACGACGCCAGCGACGCCGAGGGCGAGGACGAGGGCAGCGACGTCG
>CAYNFA010000506.1:0-3752 GCA_964396345.1 uncultured Thalassobaculum sp. | reverse complement strand
GCGGCAGGTCCTCGACCGCCGCGCGTCCGCCCCTCGCGCCGCCCAGGCTCTGCACCGCCCACAGCGCGGCTCGGCGGTCGAGGCCGATCGAGCGGAAGGCGTCGGCGCGCGCTAGGTGGGCGAGAGCGTGCACCGGCAGGCGGGTGCGGAAGTACACGTCGCGCACGCTGTCGAAACCGCTCCCCCGCAGCGCCACCAGGCGCCGGGCCACGGCCTCGCCGAAGCCGTCCACCACCCGCAGCCCGAGGCGGAGCGCAAACCGTCCGCCGCCCGCCGGGGTGTGGGCCCGGCGCTCCGCGGTTGGCTCCAGAAGATGGTCCCAGGCGCTGTGGTTGACGTCCACCGGCCGGACGTCGCCGCCGTGTTCGCGGAAGTCGCGGACCAGCGTGGAGGTGGAGTAGAAGCCCATCGGCTGGGCGTTCAGGATCGCGCAGGCAAACACGTCGGGGTAGTGGCATTTCATCCAGGACGAGGCGTAGGCCAGCAGGGCGAAGCTGGCCGAATGACTCTCCGGAAAACCATACTCGCTGAAACCTTCGATCTGCCGGAAGCAGGCCTCGGCGAAGTCGGCCGGGTAGCCGTTGCCGGTCATGCCGGCGATGAATCGGTTGCGGAAATTGCCGATCTCGCCGGTGCGCCGGAACGCCGCCATCGCCCGGCGCAGGCTGTCGGCCTCGGACGGCGAGAACCCGGCGCCGACGATGGCGATCTTCATGGCCTGCTCCTGAAACAGCGGCACGCCCAGCGTCTTGCGCAGCACCGCGTCCAGTTCCGGCGACAGGTCCTGGACCGGCTCCAGGCCCTGTCGGCGCCGCAGGTAGGGATGCACCATGTCGCCCTGGATCGGGCCTGGCCGCACGATCGCGACCTCGATCACCAGGTCGTAGAAGCAGGCCGGCCGCAGTCGCGGCAGCATCGACATCTGCGCCCGGCTCTCGATCTGGAAGACGCCGACGGTGTCGGCCTTCTGGATCATCGTGTAGACCCGCGGATCCTCGCGCGGCACGGTGGCCAGGGTGACGTTCCGGCCGTAGTGGTCGCGCAGCAGCTCGAAGCCCTTCTGCAGGCAGGTCAGCATCCCGAGCGCCAGCACGTCGATCTTCAGGATCCCGAGTTCGTCGAGGTCGTCCTTGTCCCACTCCACCATGGTGCGGTCGGGCATCGCCGCGTTGGCGATCGGGACCAGTTCCTCCAACGGGCCGCGGGTGACGACGAAGCCGCCGACGTGCTGGGAAAGGTGGCGGGGGAAGCCGATCAGTTCGCGGGTCAGCCGCATGGCCTGGGCCAGCCGGCGGTCTGTGGGGTCGAGGCCGGCCTCGGCGACCCGCGCCCGGTCGACGCCGTCCGAGGAATACCCCCACACCATCCCGGCCAGCGCCCCGACCACGTCGGGCGACAGCCCCATGGCCTTACCGACCTCGCGTACGGCGCTGCGGGTGCGGTAGGAGATCACGGTGGCGGCCAGCCCGGCCCGGTGCCGGCCGTACTTGGCGTAGACGTACTGGATGACCTCCTCGCGGCGCTCGTGCTCGAAATCCACGTCGATGTCGGGCGGTTCGTCGCGGTCTTCGGAGATGAAGCGCTCGAACAGCAGGTCGATCTCGGTCGGGTCGACGGCGGTGACGCCAAGACAGAAGCAGACCACCGAGTTGGCGGCGGAGCCTCGGCCTTGGCACAGGATCGGGGGGTCGAGCGAGCGCGCGAACCGCACGATGTCATGCACCGTCAGGAAGTATGGCGCGTAGCCCTTGGACGCGATCAGCCGCAGCTCGCGCTCGATCGTGGCGCGCAGCGCGGCGCTCAGCCCGGGCAGACGCTCGGCCGCGCCCTCCCAGGTCAACCGCTCCAGCTCCTGCTGCGGGGTGACGCTCGCCCCGCTCGGCTCGTCCGGGTACTCGTAGGACAGCTCGTCGAGCGAGAACCGGCAGCGATCGGCCAGTTCCAGGGTGCGGGCGACGGCGTCCTCGTGGCCGGCGAACAGCCGCCGCATCTCTGCTTCCGGCTTCAGGTGCCGCTCGGCGTTGATCTCCAGCCGGAACCCCGCCGTGTCGATGGTGCAGCGCTCCCGGATGCAGCTCAGCACGTCCTGCAGCGGCCGGCGCGCCGGCGTGTGGTACAACGCGTCGGCGGTGGCGACCAGCGGCGTCCGGTGAGCCTGCGACAGCGCCCGCAGCCGGGCCAGCCGGGGACGGTCGGCGCCGCGCCGCGGCACGGTGGCCGCCAGGTACACCGACCCCGGGAAGGCGGCGGCCAGGCGGGCGAGGCCGGCGGCGACCGCGTCGGCCCCGTCATAGGGCGGCATGACGACGAACAACTGGCCGTCGCCGAACGCCAGGACATCGTCGAGCGCCAGGAGGCAGCGGCCCTTGGGTGCGCGGCGGTTGCCCAGGGTCAGCAGCCGGGTCAGCCGCCCGTAGGCCGGGCGGTCGGTCGGGAAGCACAGCGTCTCGAAGCCATCCTCGAGCACCAGGCGGGTCCCGACCACCAGCCGGATGCCCTGCTTGCGGGCGGCGGCGTGGGCCCGCACCACCCCGGCCAGGGTGTTGCGGTCGGCGATGCCGATGGCGGCCAGCCCGATCCGGGCGGCGGTGGCGACCAGTTCCCACGGGTGCGAGGCGCCGCGCAGGAAGCTGAAGTTGCTGGCGGCCGCCAGCTCGGCGAAGCCGGTCACGGCGGGGGAGGGGGCGACGCGCCTCCCCACCCTGTCGTCACCCCGGGCAAGCGCAGCGCGACCCGGGACCCACCCGCCGGCGCCGTCACGCGAACACCCCGTGCAGGAACCAGCGCGGCGCGTCGCCGGGACGGTCGTACAGCCCTTCGCGGAACAGCCAGAAACGCCGGCCGTCGGTATCCTCGACCCGGTAGTAGTCGCGGGTCAGCCAGCCGGCGGCGTCGCGTGGCCGCCACCACTCCGGCGCCAGACGCTCCGGCCCGTCCGCCCGGGCCACCCGGTGGGAGACGCGTCGCCATTCGAACAGCACCGGCGGCCCGTCCGGGACCTCGGCCAGCACCGTGACCGGGTCGGGCGGCGCCGCCAGCAGCAGCGGCCGGCCGATATGACCGCCGCCCTGCGCGGCCCGCAGGTGTGCCGTCCAGTCGTGGCGCCGCTCGGGCTCCAGGACCGCCACCTCCCGCACCGCCCGCTCCGGGATGGCGCTGGCCGCCGGGGCGAAGCGCACCACGCGGTCGAACCCGAATCGGTTGCCGAAGCGGTCCAGCAGCCGGGTGACGTCGTCCGCGAGCGCGGCGCCGTCATCGGCGGCGGGCATCCCCAGGCTGTCCTGCCGGGCCACCGCCGTCTCGACGGCGAGGGCGCCGAGGACGGCCAGCTCGATGGCGGAGCCCGGGTCGCCGGCCTCGCCGCCGAGGCCGTCCAGCCGCTCGCCGATGCGCTCGCGGAACAGCCGGACGATGTGGTCGGCGCGCCGGCACAGGCGACTGGTCCGGACGGACACCGCCGCGACCCGGCCATCGACCCGCCAGAGCCGCAGGTCCAACCGGCGGGCGCCGACGCCGGCTCCGACGAGCTGCGACGCCAGCGCCTCGGCCAGAGTCGCCACCGCGCGCTCGACGTCGGCGGTCAGCACGATCGGATCCGCGAAGCCGAGCCGAGCCTCGTGCAGCGCCGGCGGCAGCAGGCCGTGGATGGTTTCCGACCGACGGCCGAGCGCCTGGTCGAGGCTCTCGACCGGGCCGGGACCGTAGCGGGCTGTGAGAGGTGCCGCCGGTTTGTCCTGCAGGTCGCGCACCCG
>CAYNFA010000505.1:0-3759 GCA_964396345.1 uncultured Thalassobaculum sp. | reverse complement strand
CTCGCCAAGCTCGGCGGCCTCGGCAAGGACCTCGACCAGTTCAGCCTGGAGACGGTCAAGATGTTCGAGGGCGACGCCCGGGCCGCCGGTTACACTATCGCGACCTGACCGAGCGGGACCACAGCCCATGACCGACCAGCCCTACGCCGTCGTCACCGGCGGCGCCGGCTTCATCGGCAGCCACATGGTCGACCTGCTGCTGGAGCGCGGCTACCGGGTGCGGGCGATCGACAGTTTGTCGGGCGGCCGCGAGCTCAACCTGGCGCATCATGGCGACCGTCCGGACCTGGTGCGCGACTTCCGCGACATCCGGGCGCTGGCGGCCGACGACGCGGCGTTCGCAGGCGCGCGCCTGGTGTTCCACTTCGCCGGGATCGGCGACATCGTGCCGTCGATCGAGCGGCCGCTCGACTACATGGACGTCAACGTCCAGGGCACCGCCCGGGTGTTGGAGGCGTCGCGCAACGCCGGCGTGGCCAAGCTGGTGTACGCGGCGTCGTCGTCCTGCTACGGCCTGGCCGACACCCCGACCCGCGAGGATCACCCGATCCGGCCGCAATATCCCTATGCGCTGTCCAAGTACCAGGGCGAGCAGGCGGCGTTCCATTGGCACCAGGTGTACGGCCTGCCGGTGAACGCGGTGCGGATCTTCAACGCCTACGGCACCCGCTCGCGCACCTCCGGCGCCTACGGGGCGGTGTTCGGCGTGTTCCTGCGCCAGAAGATCGCCGGGCAGCCGTTCACGGTGGTCGGCGACGGCACCCAGACCCGCGACTTCCTGTTCGTGACCGATGTCGCCCGCGCCTTCCTGGCGGCGGCCGAGACCGACAAGGTCGGGGAGGTCTGGAACCTCGGCGCCGGCAAGCCGCAATCGGTGAACCGGCTGATCGAGCTGCTGGGCGGCGACCGGGTCGACATCCCCAAGCGACCGGGCGAGCCCGACTGTACATGGGCCGACACCACGAAGATAATGCGCGATCTCCACTGGCGGCCGGAAGTCAGCTTCGAGGAGGGGGTCGGCCGCATGCTGGCGCAGCTCGACTACTGGCGCGAGGCGCCGCTCTGGACCCCCGACAGCATCGCGCGCGCCACGAAGACCTGGTTCGACTATCTGGGCAAGGAAGAGGGCGGGGCACGGTGATCGACGACGCCTACAAGCACAAGATCAGGACCGCTGCCGAGATCGCCGAGATCATCGGCGCGCCACCCCGCAAGAAGAAGATCGTGATGTGCCACGGCACCTTCGATCTGGTGCACCCGGGGCACATCCGGCATCTGATGTACGCCCGCGCCAAGGGCGCCAAGCTGGTGGTCGGCGTCACCGCCGACACCCACGTCAAGAAGGCCGATCATCGGCCGTTCGTGCCGGAGGGGCTGCGCGCCCTGAACCTGGCGGCGCTGGAGACGGTCGACTTCGTCACCATCGACCCGCACGCCACCCCGATCGAGAACATCCTGGCGATCCGGCCGGACTACTTCGTCAAGGGCTACGAGTACCAGAAGGGCGGCCTGCACCCGCGCACCGCCGAGGAGAAGCAGGCGGTCGAGAGCTACGGCGGCGAGGTGATCTTCACCCCCGGCGACATCGTCTACTCGTCGTCGGCGATCATCGAGAGCGGCCCGCCGGATCTCGCGGTCGAGAAGCTGATCAACCTTCTGGAGGGCGAGAAGCGGAGCTTCGGCGACCTCAAGCGGGCGCTTGCCGGGCTGTCCGGCGCCAAGGCCCACGTGATCGGCGACACCATCGTCGATTCTCTCACCATCACCTCGGTGATCGGCGCCAGCGGCAAGACCCCGACCATCAGCGTCCGCTACGAGGGCAAGCGCGACTATGTCGGCGGCGCCGGCATCGTCGCCAAGCACGTCAAGGCGGCGGGCGCCGAGGTGACGTTCTCGACGGTCCTCGGCGACGACGCGCTGGCCGAGTTCGTGCGCCAGGACCTCGCCCGCGACGGCGTGATCCTGAACGACATCGTCGATCCCACCCGGCCGACGATCAACAAGAACGCCATCGTCGCCGACGGCTACCGGATGCTGAAGATCGACACGCTCGACAACCGGTCGGTCTCCGAGCAGATCGCCCGGCAGCTCTGCGGCGCGATCCGCGACGTGCCGTCCGACGTGGTGGTGTTCAGCGATTTCCGCCACGGCATCTTCAACGGCGACACCATCCCGATGCTCACCGGCGCGATCCCCGACGGCCGGTTCAAGGTCGCCGACAGCCAGGTCGCGAGCCGCTGGGGCAACATCCTGGAATTCCGCGGCTTCGACCTGATCACGCCGAACGAGAAGGAGGCGCGGTTCTCGCTCGGCGACCAGGACACGGTGATCCGGCCGCTCGGCTCGCGGCTGTACGAGGAGGCGCGCTGCAAGGTGCTGATCCTCAAGCTCGGGGCGCGCGGGCTGATGACCTTCCGCCAGGCCGGCGGCGAGCTGCGCAGCTTCTTCGGCGTCGACAGCTTCGCCGACCACGTGGTCGACGCCGTCGGCTCCGGCGACGCGCTGCTGGCCTACGCCACCCTGGCGATGAAGACCACCGGTGACCCGGTGATCGCCTCGATCCTTGGGGCGATGGCGGCCGCCGCCGAGTGCGAGCTCGACGGCAACATCCCGGTCGAGCCGGAGATGGTGCTCAAGAAGATCGAGACCTACGAGCGCCGCGCCAATTTCGGTGGCTGAGAGGCACGATAGGACGAGGCTTGCATGCGCGTAGCGATCATCGGGTACGGCGTCCAGGGCCGCAAGCGCAGGGCCGTGGCCGGCGAGGCGGTGGTGGCGGTGATCGATCCGGTGGCGCCGGAGGCGACGGCGAATGCGCTGTCGGAGGTTCCGTTCCACCTGTTCGATGCCGCCGTGGTCTGCACCCCCGATGAGCCGAAGCCGGCGCTGCTGAAACAGCTGCTCGGCGCCGGCAAGCACGTCCTGGTCGAGAAGCCGCTGGTCACCGAGAGCGATGCCGTCCTGGAGGAGCTGGCCGAGATCGCCGCCTCCACCGGCGCGGTCTGCGTGACCGCCTATAATCACCGCTTCGAGCCGCATTTTGTCCGCATGCGCGACCTGATCCGGTCCGGCGCGCTCGGCCGCGTCTACAGCGTGCGGATGTTCTACGGCAACGGCACAGCAAGGCTGGTCCGCGAGAGCGCCTGGCGCGACCAGGGCGCCGGGGTCCTGCCGGATCTCGGCTCGCACCTGCTCGACACCCTCAAGCTCTGGTTCCCGGATGCCGACGCCTGGGACTACCAGGTCCGGCTGGCGCGCCGGCACGAGAACCGGTCGTTCGACCAGGTGGTGGTCGCGGCCGACCCGGCAGACGGCCCGGCCGTGCAGCTCGAGATGACCATGCTGTCCTGGCGCAACCACTTCACCTGCGACGTGCTGGCCGAGCGCGGCAGCGCCCACATCGAGTCGCTGTGCAAGTGGGGGCCGACCACCTTCACCCACCGCACCCGGATGCTGCCGGCTGGCCGGCCGCCGGAGGAATCGGTGACGCTGGTGCAGGCCGATCCGACCTGGGAGGCCGAGTACGCCCACTTCCAGCGGCTGTGCGCCGCGGGCAGCGGCAGCGGCATCGCCAACGACATCTGGCTCAACCGCACCCTGCGCCGGCTCGCCGGCGAGGCCTTCGACCGGTTCGGTGAGACCGCATGACGATGCCCGTCATCGCCTATTGCGGCATGACCCATCTCGGGCTGGTGTCCGGCACTGCCGCCGCCGCCAAGGGGTTCCCGACGGTCCTGTTCGACCCGGACGCGGCGCTGG
>CAYNFA010000504.1:0-3761 GCA_964396345.1 uncultured Thalassobaculum sp. | reverse complement strand
CGCGCCCTTGGGGGGCAGGCCCGCCCTCCGCCACCGTCCGTCACTCAACGAGGGTCACGATCATGACGAAGATCACCCGCCGTACCGTCCTCCGGGGCTCGGCCGCCGTCGCCGCTTCGGCGCTGGCCGCTCCGGTGGTGCTGCGCGCCCACGACGCGCTCGCCTCATCCGGCACGGTCAACGTGTTCGCCTGGGGCGACTACGTTCAGCCGAACATGGTCGAGAAGTTCCAGAAGGACTCCGGCATCACCATCAACCTGTCGACCTACGGTTCCAACGACGAGGCCGTCCAGAAGCTCAAGGCCGCCGGCGGCAAGGGCTTCGACGTGATCTTCCCGTCGGTCACCAACGGCCCGCAATACTACCCGGACAACCTCCTGCAGCCGCTCGACGAGAGCAAGGTCAAGATGGAGCGGATCATCCCCTCGATGGTCCGCGATTCCGTCCAGCTCGGTGCAACCAGCCGCGGCAAGCGCATGCTGCTGCCGTTCAACTGGGGAACCGAGGCGATGACCTTCGATTCCAGCGTGTTCAATCTCGGCGACGACGATATCTCGTTCGGCACAATGTGGACCCCGGAAGCCAAGGGCAAGGCGGCGTTCCGCCAGAAGTCGGTGCTGGTCGGCACCGCCATCTACCTCGACGCCACCGGCGAGGTGAAGTCGAACCGCGCCCTCGACCTCTACAAGTCCGAGGAGGACATGCGCCGGGTGTTCGACGGAGTCACCAAGTACATCGTCGAGCGCAAGCAGAACATCGCCGCGTTCTGGAACAACGCGACCGAGGCCACTAACGCCTTCAAGCAGGCGGGTGCCGCGATCGGCCAGACCTGGGATACCACCGGCCTCCTGCTGAACCGCGAGGATGCCAAGTGGAAGTACCGGATGCCCAAGGAAGGCGGCATCACCTGGATGGACTCGATCGGCGTTCCGTCGGGTGCCGCCAACGTCGAGCAGGCCTACGCCTTCATCAACGCCATGTTCGAGCCGACGATGGGCGGCATGATGTCGGCGAACACCGGCTACAACTCGGCGGCGGTCGGTGCCGCGGCTCACGCCGGCGAGAACTACGCCAAGCAGTTCAACGAGGTCTATGACGAGAAGACCCTGGCGAACTTGTGGTGGTGGCAGGCCGACACGCCCTGGTTCAACAACGTGCGCGACCAGTACGTCGACCGCATCACCAACGCCTGACCGGGCGGCCGGACGGGCGGCGGCGACTCCGCCGCCCGTCCGGCGCCTTCACGCGACACGGCACGGGCGGGGGACCGAGGACCATGGACGGCAACGACGTGGCGCTCACCGGCGTGTCGATGCGCTTCGGCGACTTCACCGCCGTGCACCCGACCGATCTGACGATCGGCCCCGGCGAGTTCTTTTCGATCCTCGGCCCGTCGGGCTGCGGCAAGACCACCATCCTGCGGATGATCTCGGGGTTTCTCGACCCCAGTTCCGGCGACATCGCCATCGGCGGCCGCTCGATGGCCGGGATCGGCCCGAACCGCCGGCCAACCGCGCTGATCTTCCAGAACCTCGCGCTGTTCCCGCTGATGACGGTCTGGGAGAACGTCGCCTTCGGGCTGGAGGCGCGCGGGGTCGCGCTCGCCGAGCGCAAGCGCCGCGCCGACGAACTGCTGGCGCTCGTGGCGCTCGACGGCCAGGGCGGCAAGAAGCCGACGGAGCTGTCCGGCGGGCAGCGCCAACGCGTGGCGGTGGCGCGGGCGCTCGCCGTCGAGCCCGCCGTGCTGTTGCTCGACGAGCCGCTGTCGGCGCTCGACCTCAAGCTGCGCCAGCACATGCGCGCCGAGCTCAAGGACATCCAGCGCCGCACCGGCGTGACCTTCATCTACATCACCCACGACCAGGGCGAGGCCCTGACCATGTCGGATCGGATCGCGGTGATGAACGCCGGCCGGGTCGAGCAGGTCGGCACCGGCGACGACATCTACGACACCCCGGCGAGCCCGTTCGTGGCGACCTTCGTCGGCGAGCAGAACATGTTCCAGGGGCGGGTCGCGTCGGTCTCCGGCGGCACCGCCGTCGTCGACACCCCGCTCGGGCCGCTGCATGGAGTTGCCCGCGGTGGCCTCGCCGCCGGCGACCAGGCGCTCGTGTTCGTCCGTCCGGAGCGGGTCGGTCTGGTCGAGGCCGACGACGGCGAGGCCGTCAACCGAGTCGATGCCGAGGTCGAGCGCCGCGACCTCGAGGGCTCGTTCGTCAACCTGTTCCTGCGCGCCGGCGAGCAGCGGATTTCCGTGCACCTGACCAACGCCGGCACCGGGCGCGATGTCGTCTCCGGCCGTCGGCGGATCGGCTTCCGGCCGACCGACGCCGTCGTCATGGGGGTCGGGGAGGTGGCGCGTGAATGAGCTGGTCCGCACCTACGGACGCGGCCTGACCTCGGTCTTCGTGCTGCTGACGGCGGCCTGGGTGCTGGGCCTGATCGTGGTGCCGCAACTCCGGATGATCGAGCGCGCCTTCATCGTCGACCAGCGCGGCGACGAGGCGGCCCTGGTGGCGACCGAGATCGAGCGTGCCTACGCGCGGGTCTTCGCGATCGACCAGGACCTGCTGCGCGCCGCCGACGGGGCGGCCGCGCCCCCGGCGCCGTCGCCGTTCACGCCCTCGCCGACGGCACCTTCCCCCTTCGCGCCGTCGCCCTCGGCGGGCGGCTCGGCGGGCGGCAGCGGCGATCCCGGCCGGATCGCCGGGCTTGAGGCGGAAAAGGCCGAGGCCAGGGCGCGCATCGTCGAGCTGGAGGCCCGCGAGGCCGAGATCCAGGCCGCCGACCGCACCACCTACGCGCTCGGCAACTTCACCGGCATGAGCCGGATCCACGCCTGGATTTTCGTGTCGACGCTGTTCTACGCGCTCTGCGTGACCGTGCTGTCGTTCCTGGCCTGCTACCCGGTGGCCTACGCGGTGGCGACGGCGCGCCGCGGCGAGCGGGTGGCGCTCCTGATGCTCGGCCTGGTGATCCCGTACGCCATCAACGAGCTGCTGCGGATCTTCTCGTGGGTGATGATCCTGGAGAAGCAGGGCATCCTGAACGGCGTGCTGGACGCGCTCGGCCTGATCGACATGGCGGCCGGCGAGGGCGTGCGCTTCGTCGCCTCGAACGGCGCCGTCTTCGTGGTGATGGTGTACGCCTACATCCTGTTCATGGTGTTCCCGATCTACAACACCATCGAGACCCTGGACCGCAACCAGATCGAGGCGGCGCGCGACCTCGGCGCCTCGGCCTGGCGGATCCACTGGCGGGTGGTGCTGCCGCACGCCAAGCCGGGGATAGCGGTCGGCGCGGTGATGACGTTCATGCTGTCGGCCGGCTCGATCGCCGCCCCCGAGATCGTCGGCCGCGGCCTGCACCCGGACTGGTTCAGCCAGGTGATTTACCGGCGCTTCTTCGAATCCTCGAACTGGAACCAGGGCTCGGCCTACGCGCTGGTCCTGCTGGTCGCCTGCGTGGTGTTCGTGCTGGTGGTCATGAAGCTGTTCCGGGTCGGCATCCGGGACATCGCGAAATGACCGCCACCACCCCCTCGACCGGCCGGGACTGGAGCGACACCGTCCTCAACGCTTATCTCGCGCTGTTTTACGCCTATCTGTTCCTGCCGCTGATGCTGATGGTGGCGGCGGCGTTCAACGCCTCGCCGACGCCGTCGGTGACCGACTGGCAGGGCTTCACGCTGGACTGGTTCCGCCGGCTGCCGCAGGACCAGCGCTTCGTGCAGGGGCTCGTGCACTCGCTGATCATCGCCG
>CAYNFA010000503.1:0-3763 GCA_964396345.1 uncultured Thalassobaculum sp. | reverse complement strand
CAGCGAGAGCAACGCCGCCAAGCTGATCGCCTCGCAGGCGGCGTCGGCCGCCGCCGAGCAGGCGATGCAGACCATGGGCGGCATGGGCTACGCCAAGGAGATGCACGCCGAGCGGCTGTGGCGCGACGCCCGGCTGTTCCGCTTCGCGCCGATCTCCGAGGAGATGATCCTGAACTACATCGCGACCGCCAACCTGGGACTGCCGAAGGCCTACTGACCCACCACGAGCCGGCGGAGACCGGCCCCGAGGAAACGACCCGATGCAGAACCTGACGACGTTCCTGCGCTACCACGCCGACCGCCGGCCGGAGGCGGAGGCGATCCGCTACGACGGCGCCCGGATCACCTACCGCGACCTGTTGGACCGCGCGGTCCGGCTGGCCGGGTGGCTGCGGCGCGAAGGCGTCGGCGAGGGCGCGGTGGTCGCCCTGGTCATGAAGAACAGCCCGGCCTTCCTGGAACTTGCCTTCGCGGCCAGTCACATCGGCGCGGTGTTCCTGCCGGTCAACCACCGCCTGGCGGCCGAGGAGGTGGCCTACATCATCGACCACGCCGGCGCCGCCATGGTGTTCGTCGACGAGGAACTGCTGGCCTCGGCCAAGACGTTGACCGTGCGGGTGGTCCCGATGTCGGGCGCCATGCAGGCCGACACAAGGGTGCTGGCCGGGCGCGACACCCCGCCGGCGACGATCGCGCGGCGGCGGCCCGACGACCTGTTCCGGCTGATGTACACCTCCGGCACCACCGACCGCCCCAAGGGCGTCATGCACACCTACTCCAACGAGTACTGGAAGTGCATGGATCACGTGTTGGACCTGCGGGTGACGCGCGACGACCGGCTGTGCATCGTCGGCCCGCTCTACCATGTCGGCGCCTTCGACCTGCCGGGCATCGCCGTGCTGTGGATGGGCGGCAGCATCACCCTGCTGCGCGATTTCTCGCCCGAGGCGGTGCTGGCCGCCATCGAGCGCGACCGAGCGACGGGCATCTGGATGGCGCCGGTGATGACCAACGCCATCCTCAACCACCCCGAGCGGGGCCGCTGGGATGTGTCGTCGCTGCGCTGGTGCGTGGCCGGCGGCGACCGCACGCCGGAATCCCGGATCCGCGAGTTCGGCGAGGTGTTCGCCAACGCCCGCTACGTTGACGCCTACGGCCTGACCGAGACTTGCGCCGCCGACACCACCATGGAGGCCGGGCGCGAGATCGAGAAGATCGGCTCGGTCGGACGGGCGCTCGCCCATGTCGAGATCGAGATCCGCGACGATGCCGGCGCGCCGCTCGCCGCCGGCGTCGAGGGCGAGATCTGCCTGCGCGGCGCCAAGGTGACCCGCGGCTACTGGAAGGACCCCGAGCGGACGGCGGCGTCGTTCTGGCCCGACGACTGGTTCCGATCCGGCGATGTCGGCTACCTCGACGAGGAAGGCTTCCTGTACCTGACCGACCGCAAGAAGGACCTGATCATCTCCGGCGGCGAGAACATCGCCTCCTCCGAGGTCGAGCGGGTGGTGTACGAATTGCCCGAGGTCAGCGAGGTCGCGGTGGTCGGCCGGCCGGACCCGAAATGGGGCGAGCGGCCGGTGGCGGTCGTCGTGCTGCGCGAGGGAGCGACCCTGGACTACCCGACGCTGGAGGCGCACTGCCGGACCCGCCTCGCCCGCTTCAAGATGCCGAAGGAGTTGCACGTCGTCGACGCCCTGCCCCGCAACCCGTCCGGCAAGGTTCTCAAGCGCGTGCTGCGCGACCGGTTCCGCACCGAGACGTGACGGTCCGGCAAGCAACAGGAGGAGATTGCACCATGTCCCTGGTCCGACGCTTCGCCGACTTCGTCTGCGGCCTCGACGCCGACACCGTGCCCGCCGAGGTGCTGGAGCGGGCGCGAATCTGCCTGCTGAACGGCTACGGCATCGGTATCGGCTGCCACGACACTCCCTACGCTCCGGTGGCCCGGCGCGCGGCGCTCGCCATGGACGGCGAGCGGCCGGCGGGCTCGTCCCTGCCGTCCGCCACCCTGCTCGGCGACGGCCGCCGCACCTCGGTCGCCGGCGCCATCCTGGCCAACGCCGCGCTGTTCCACGGCCGCGCCCAGGAGGACGCGTCGGGTGCGGCGCATCTCGGAACCGAGATGATCCCGCTGGCCACCACCATGATCGAGGCCTGGAACTACCCCCTCGACCGGCTGCTGCCGGCGCTGCTCGCCGGCTATGAGATCGGCGGCCTGCTCGAGGAGGCGTATGCCGGTCACACCTCGCCGGCCGGGCTGCGCTCGTCGACGGTCTACGGGCCGATCGCCTGCGCCGCGATGGCGGCGCGGCTGATGGGGCTGCCGCCCGAGAAGACCGCCGCGGCGATGGCGATGGCGGCGTCCACCACCGGCGGCAACCTGCAATCCTTCGCCGACGGCACCGACGAGTGGCGCTACCAGGTCGGCCTGGTCGGTCGCACCGCCCTGGTCGCCGCCTCGCTCGCCGCCGAGGGCGCGGTCACCGCGCCCTACGCCGTCGAGGGCAAGGCCGGGCTGATCCGAACCATGGCCCGCGTCGCGCCCGACGCCGAGGCCCTGGCCAAGGGGCTGGGGCGCGACTGGAAGATCCATCGGGTGGCGTTCAAGCCGTTCCCGGTCTGCGCCTTCAACCAGTCACCGGTGACCGCGGCGCTGCGGTTGCGCGAGCGGCTCGCCGGTGCGCCTGTCGCCTCGGTCGCGGTGCGCATGAACCCCTACGAGACCGGCTACGCCGGCATGGACGCGGCCGGTCCGTTCGTCTCGATCTCCGGCACCCTGATGAGCATCCCGTTCTGCATCGCCACCGCCCTGGTGCACGGCGCGCCGTCGATGCGGCACATGACCACCTACGACGATTCCGAGGTGAACCGGCTGGTCGGCAGCGTCACCCTGGTCACCGACGCCTCGGTCCCGACGCTGTCCTGCGTCATCGAGGCGACCCTGGCCGACGGCCGCCTTGTCGTCGAGGATTTGCGCATGACCGCCCGCGACTACGCCTACAGCTGGGACGACACCGCCGCACTCGCCCGCCGGGTCGGGGCCGAGAGCGGCGTTCCGGGCGCCGCCTACGACCGGCTGGAGGCGTTCTGCCGGGACCTGCCCGGCGGCTCGATCAGCCAGGTGCTGGCGGCGTTCGCCGAGCTTGACACGATGCGCGTCGCGGCCGAGTAAGATGTACCGGTGGCGAAACGAACTGGATTGCTGATGCCCGACTCGACGATGCACCGTCCCCAGAAGCAGCCGCGGATGACGCGCGAGGAAAAGGCGCGCGACACCTACATGCGGATACTGGAGGCGGCGGCCCAGGTCGTCGGCGACGACGGCTACGCCGAGGCCTCCGTCTCGAAGATCACCCGGCTGGCCGGCGTCGCCCAGGGCACGTTCTACAACTACTTCGAATCGCGCCAGCACGTCTTCGACAAGCTGCTGCCCTACATGGGCCAGCAGATGCTCGACCACATCCGGGCCTCGGTGACGGCGGAGCTGACCGGCGCCGACCGCGAGGAAGCGCGGCTGCGGGCGTTCTTCGCCTACCTCGCCCAGCACCCCGCCTTCTACCGGATCCTGTACGAGGCCGAGATCTTCGCGCCGCGCGCCCACGCCGAGCATTTCCGGCTGCTGGCCGACGGCTACAAGGGCGCCCTCGGCCGCGCCGTCGAGCGCGGCGAGATCCAGGGATACAGCGAGCCCGAACTGGAAACCGTGATCTACGTGCTGCTGGCGGCCCGGGCGTATCTCGCCATGCGCTACGTGCACGAC
>CAYNFA010000502.1:0-3763 GCA_964396345.1 uncultured Thalassobaculum sp. | reverse complement strand
TGGGGCGAGGGCGACAAGCTGGAGGAGCTGTTCACCAAGACCCGCGAGATCCGCCGCGGCGTGGTCGAGGCCAACCAGGCGCAGCCGTTCCCGTACGGCGGCAACGGCCAGTAGGCCGGGTCTTGGAAAGAGGCCACGTTAATCGGCGATCGAGCGGACCTTGCCGATGGCGATCTGGCCGATCCGGACGGTGCCGTCCTGCACCGTCAACGGCGCCTTGAAACGCTGCCTGGAGCCGTCGGCGGACGGCTCGCTGGCCGCGATCGCCGCCAGCTTCAGCAGCGCCGCCTGACCCGGCTTCATGCGGCCCTGCGCCACCAGCCGGTCCAGGGTCTCGGCCACGCCCTGGATCTCGGCGGTGCCGGCGCCCTCCGGCCGCAGCGCCGCGTCCAGCGCGAAGGTGCCGTCGCCGACCAGATCGACCGGCGACCACGAGATGACCAGGCGGTCGACATCGATCACCCCGCCGGCGTCGCGCCACAGCGCCAGGCCGGGCACACCGGCGCTGGGGTCGACCGGCCCGCGCAGCGCCGCCGCCAGGGTGACGCTGGCGGGGCCGTCGAACGGCAATTCCTCGGCGCCCGACGGCCGGACGCCGTCGGCGTGGGCGTTCACGGTCATGGTCGCGGGGACCGCGCCGGCGGCGTCGCCGGGGTTGCCGACCGGGGCCGGGTCGATGCTGGCGTCGACCGCGTCGATCCGCGCCAGCACGGCGCCGCCCGGCCCGATGAGATCGAGGTTGCGCAGGATCAGGTCGATCCGTTCCGGTCCCTGCCGGCTGAGGGTGATGACCGCGGACGCCATGTCGGCGTCGCCGGTGATCGAGCCCCAGGTGCCGGCGACACTGGCGCGGCCGCCGCTGGTCGGGCGCAGGGTCAGCCGCAGCGGGTTCCACATCGGCGCACTGGCGATCACCTCGGGCGCCGCCGCCGTCAGCAATGTCACGCCGTCCTCGCGGACCCAGTGCACCTCGCGCGTGTGGATCTCGACGGTCAGCGGAAAGCCACCCACCCGCACCGGTCCGTGCTGGATCCGGTCGCCCTGCGCCCGGCGCTCGGCGACAAAGTTCGTCACCGCCGCCTCGGCGCGCATCGCCAGCAACTGCCAGGCGATGGTCCAGCCGGCCGCGAACAGCAGCCCGAAGCCAAGCGCGATCACGGTGAGACGGCGGCGCCACGAGCGTCGGCGAACGGCCCGATCGGTGGGCCCGGTTGTCTCGGACGACGACATTGCGTAAGCGGACCGGCCGGTTCACGGGACCGGCGGAGCATAGGCGCGTGGAGCGGCGGATGAAAGAGGCGGTTGCCGAAGGGTTCTGGGTGTTCGGCTACGGCTCGCTGATGTGGAATCCTGGTTTCGCCTTCGAGGAGCAGGCGGCGGCGCGGCTGCTCGGCCGCCACCGGCGGCTGTGCGTGGTGTCCCGCCATCACCGCGGCAGCGCCGAGCGGCCCGGGCTGGTGATGGGTCTGGACCGCGGCGGGTCGTGCCGCGGCGTGGCCTACCGGGTGCCGGCGGAGGCCGCCGCCGAGACCCTGACCTACCTCGACGAGCGCGAGATCGCCCACTACCCGGTGTACCGCCGCGCCGTGCTGCCGGTCGTGCTCGACGGCGCCGACGGTCCCCGCCAGGTCGCCGCTGTCGCCTACGTCGTCGACCGTAGCGATCCCGATTACGCCGGCCACCTCACGGTCGAGCAGCAGGCGGCGATCGTCGCCGCGGCCCGAGGGCTCTCGGGCGACAACCGCGGCTACCTCGCCTCGACCGTCCGGCACATCCACGCCCTGGGATTCAGCGACCGCCGGCTGGAGGCGGTGCTTCACGCCCTCGGCGAACGGCTCTAGCATCCGGGTCGAGACCGCGCCCGCCCGCGGCGACCAGGAGGAAGCCTGCCCAGGAGGACGACCGCCATGAACGCGCCGACCCGCATGAGCCACCTGTTGACCCCCGAGGAAATCGAGCACTACCACGAGCACGGCTACGTCACCCCGCGCTGGCGGCTGCCGTCGGACCGGCTCGACCGGCTGCGCGCCGACCTCGACGCGCTGCTGGCCGCCAACCAGGGCGTCAGCCGGGATTCGATGTTCTGCCCGCACATCACCACCGGCGGGACCCAGGGGCTGCAAGGCTCCAACACATGGCTGGAGCACGCCCGAATCCCAGAAGTGCTCGATCAGGTGTCCCAGGTGATCGGGCCGGACTTCCTGCTGTGGGGCACCACCGTGTTCGGCAAGCCCGCCGGCACCGGCAAGCGGGTGCCCTGGCACCAGGACGGCGAGTACTGGCCGATCCGACCGCTGGCCACCTGCTCGGCGTGGATCGCGCTCGACGACGCCACCCCGGAGAACGGCTGCCTGCGCGTCATCCCGGGCAGCCACAAGCAGCGGCGGCTGCGCGCCCACACTCAGAAGGACAGCCCGGACCTGGTGCTGAACCAGGAACTGAACGCCGAGGAGTACGACGAGGCCGACGCCGTCGACATCGTCCTGGAGGCCGGCCAGCTGTCGCTGCACGACGTCTACCTGGTGCACGGCTCCGAGCCGAACCGGTCGACACGGCGGCGCGCCGGGTTCGTGTGCCGCTACATGCCGACCACCTCGCATTTCGACCACGGCTACGGCAGCGAGTTGCAGAAGCGCTCGGGTCAGGTTGATTTCGGCACCCGCGCGCTCTGGCTCATGCGCGGCCGGGACGTCTGCGGCCGTAACGATTTCACCGTCGGGCACTGAGCCCGGCGCGGATCACCCGATGGCGCGGGCGTGCCACTCGGGAAAGCGGCGCGACGACGCGTAGTAGTGCGGGGTCCCGCCGTTGGCGAGGTCCACGTGGAACTGCGGGTTCGAGATGGTCGTGGTGGTGATGTCATAGTGGACGAGTTCGCCGGCCGCCTTGACGCCGATCGCCCAGACATGGCGGAAGCTCTGCTGAAGCCGGTTCAGCGTCTCCAGGTATACCGCCTCGTCGAGCAGGAAGATCTCGACCTGGAGGGCCTCGGGCGGTGACTCGCGAAGGGTGCGCTCGGCGCCGCGCAGCACCCCCAGTTCCGCGCCCTCGACGTCGATCTTCCAGAACGACGCCCGCGGCAGGTCCAAATCGTCGAGCCGTCGGGTTTCGACGGTGTGAATTTCCCCGGCGTCGACATCGTCGCGCTTGGTCATGTCGAAGAACGCCCGCGACAGGCTGGCGGCGCCGTCGCTGCGCCTCGGCACGATCAGGTCCTGGTGGCCGTGGCGGTCGGCGAGCGCGTACGGGACCAGCCGGAACCCGGGATCGGCGGCAAGAGCCCCGGGCATGCGCTCGCGGTTGCGGGCCAGCGGCTCGAACGCGTAGACCGTCGAGGCGCCACGCGCCCAATAGGCGGTGGCGGTGTCGCCATCGAAGGCGCCGATGTCGAACACCACGTCGCCAGCCTGCACGAACCACTCGGCGCCGAACCTGTCGAGAGTGTCCATCGCGCTTTCCGGACCGCGCCCGGTCCGGCTGGCCGCCTCAATACATGTGCTGGCCGCCGTTGATGCTGAGCGTCGAGCCGGTGACGAAGCCGGCGTCGTCGGCGGTCAGGAACACCACGCCGCGGGCGATCTCCGAGGCGGCCCCCAGACGGCCGACCGGGATGCGGGCCTTGATCTTGTCCAGGACGTCGGCCGGCACGGCCGCCACCATGTCGGTGTCGATGTAGCCCGGCGCGATGGCGTTGACCGTGATGCCGGCGCGCGCGCTCTCCTGGGCCAGGGCCTTGGTGAAGCCGTGGATGCCGGACTTGGCG
>CAYNFA010000501.1:0-3764 GCA_964396345.1 uncultured Thalassobaculum sp. | reverse complement strand
CACCGCCTGAACCACCTCGGCCACGGCCGGCTCCGCCACCGCATCCGGCGGCACGACCGCGTCGGGATCCCGCTCGGCCACCGGCGCCTCGATCGCTTCCGGGCTGGGGGCGGCCGGCGTTTTGATGACCGGAGCGCTCGGCGCGACCGTCGCGTCCGGCACGACCTCGGTGGCGTCCTGGCGCGGTCTGGTCAGCGCCTCGGCCGCTGACGGCCCGGAGGAAGGCGCCAGCGCCACCTGGACGCTGCCGCCGCCGCCGAAACTGGCGCCCGGCGGCGGGATCGACCGGAACACCCAGGCGGCGACCGCCAGATGCAGCCCAGCCGCGGCGATGGCGGCCAGGGCCCAGTGCCGACCGCGGCCCGAGGATCGCACCTCCACCAGGACCGAACCTTCCAGAGAAACGGCCGACGCCCCGGCCGAGGACGGGGTCAGCGCGATCGAGCGCTAACCGAGAAAGCTCGACGCCAGCATGAAGAACACCAGCAGGATGAACACGACATCGATCAGGGGCGTCAGGCTGATCAGCGAGCGCCGACGCCGAGGTTCAGCGATCGGCCACAAGGGCTGCCGGGCGAAGTCGGGAAAGGTCATGACGTGGCTCCGCTTCGGATTCGATCATCAGGTCACGCGTGAAGACCTGCGTGACGACGCTTTCCATGTCGTGGGATACCCGGTCGACGATCCGCTCCAGCCAGGCCAGCACGGCGACCACCGGCATGGCGACCGCAAGACCGACCGCGGTCGTCAGCAGCGCCTCCCAGATGCCGCCAGAGAGCACCGCGGGATTGACCTGCGACCCGGCCTGCTCGAGTTGCTGGAACGCTTCGATCATACCGAGAACCGTGCCGAACAGCCCGAGCAGCGGAGCCAGAGTGGCGATCACCTCGAGCGGGCGGAAATGCGAACGCAGCCGCTCGATGCGTACGTTCGCCAGCCGGGCGACCTCCTCGCGGACCACCGCCTCCGAAAAATCACCGCGCAGGCTGCCACGGATGGCGCCGGCAACCACCTGGGCAACCGGGTTGGACGAATTACCTCCCAACCGCACCGCCTCGGTCGACCGGCCCGAGCGGTGCAGCGCCAGCACCCGACGCGCCGCCGATCCGTCCCAGACCCGGCTCGCCGCGAACTGCCAGAACTTCAGCAGGGCGATGGCCAGCGCAATCACCGACAGCGCGACCAGAATCGCCACCACCGGCCCGCCGGCCTCAAGCATCTCGAGAGCGCGGACCGCGACGGTCGTGCCGGCATCTGCTGAAACGATCAGAGTCGGGCCGTCGTTCATCGAATGAGTCTCCGCTGCGTGGGGCCGCGTACGACGTTCAATAATGACATTCATTCGCATTTGTATCGGCGATCGTCAGACGACGACAGGTACTTTCGCGTGGTTCAGCCCGTGTACGCCGCCACCACGCAGCGTGAAGTTCTTACATCCACAACATTGACACAAAAGGCTTTCCCCCAGGTCACGGCGGTAGGGCTATGTCTCTTGCGTGGGCTGGGGCAGCCAACACGAGACGGAGACGCCAGCGTGACCGACCTCATCGACAATCCCGCCGCACAGATCCGCGAGCTCACTCGCCAAGCGTCTTATCTCACGGGCAATCGCGCGGACGCCGACGACTTCGTGCAGGAGTCTATGATCCGCGCCCTGACCTACGTGAAGGATGGCGGCAGCATCCGCAATTGGCGGGCCTATCTCTATCGCATCCTCCGGAACGTCCGTGCCGACCACCTTGGACGTCAGGCGCGCCGTGGATCCTCGGTTGTCCTGGAAGACGTGGAGCACCAACTGTCGGTGGCGGCCCCGCAAACCTCCGAATTGCTGCTGCGTGAGGTCGGGGACGCGCTGCAGCGACTTCCCTCAAGTCAGCGCCGCGTCATGCACATGGTCGCGGTGGACGGCATGTCCTATCAGGATGCCGCCAAAAGCCTTGGTATTCCGATCGGCACGGTGATGTCACGGTTGCACCGCGGCCGGAACGCGTTGCGGCGCGAAATCGGCGACGAGCCCGTCGAAACCGTGATACCGCGCCTGAACGGCCACACCAGCCACGTTTCGCCGCCGCAAGCCTAGGACGGGTGATCGCTCCGGGCGGCGGAGCGATCGGCAACGCCGTGACGCTCCAACTCCCGCGCCAGGCGGCCGCTCAGAAACAGCGCGGTCATCCGCAGATCGCTGGCGAGGGACCACAGCGGATGCGAAAAGGTTTCCGGCCGGTTGCGCTCAATGAACGCGTGGCTCATCCAGGCCGTCCCGTAGCCCAGGACCAGGGCGGCGACCGCAAGCCGCCAGTCGGCCGTCAACAGCGCCACCACCAGCAGCAAGAGACCGAGGCAGCTTCCCAGGGCATGCACCCGCTGCGTCGCTGTGCGCCGGTGTTGCCGCAGATATCGTGGCCAGAACTCTTCATAGGTCATCCCGGAGAGTTGGCGGGATCCCTCGCTCAGTTCAAGCGCTCACAGTCTGGTCACGGGCCGTGACCACTTGATGACACGCGCCGGAACCTGGACCGGCGCAGGAATAGGCCGCCGTGCCAAACCGTCTTGTCGGCGGGTTCCCGAACGGTCCAGGCGTCCATTCTGGATGTCCACCGGTCTCGGGGCGCTTTGTCCAAGTGAGGAGCCTGAAATGATCGAGACCGTTCACGCCGCCGGTGCCACCGTTCGCACTGCCCTTATTCCGGCGGCTGGTTGGGGAACGCGGAGCCTGCCGGCCAGCAAGGCGGTTCCGAAGGAGCTGCTGCCGGTAGTCGACAAGCCGCTGATCCAATACGCGGTCGAGGAGGCCCTGGCGGCCGGCATTGAGCGCGTGGTGCTGGTGCTCAGCCCGGGCAAGCAGGCGTTGGTCAACCACTTCCTTCGGCAGGATACGTTGGTCCGCGAGCTTGAGGCCCGCGGCAACACCGACGCTCTGACGCGGCTCGCCGCCAGCGATCTGCCGGACGGATGCCTGCTGGTCGTCACCCAGCAGGAGCAACTCGGCCTCGGCCATGCGATCGCCTGCGCGCGCCATGTCATCAAGGACGAGCCGTTCGCCGTCCTGCTGCCCGACGATTTGATCCTGGCCGACACGCCGGTGCTGAAGCAGATGATCCAGGCCTACTCCCACGACGCCCGCGGCGGCCACATGATCGCGGTACAGCACGTCGCCCCGAACGAGGTCGACAAATACGGAATCATCGATGCTGGAGGGATGAACGACGACCGCGCCACCGTCGCGATCAAGGGGTTGGTCGAGAAGCCGTCGCCCGAGGACGCCCCCTCCACCATGGCGATAATCGGCAGGTACATCCTGGACCCGTCGATCTTTCGGGCTCTTGAGCACCAGGGCCCCGGCACCGGCGGAGAGATCCAGTTGACCGACGCCATCGCCAAGGGCATCGGCACCATTCCTGTTAACGGCTTTCGGTTCGAAGGAACCCGTTTCGATTGCGGCAACCCAAGCGGATTCATTCGGGCCAACATTGCCTTCGGGTTGCAGCGTGAAGATATCGCCCCGGCGATTCGGGGGATGCTCGCCCCGATTCCGCGCTGGCAGGTCGCAGCAGAGTAACCGGCGGTCGGTGACCCTCGGCGCGCAAGTTCAGTTCAATCCAGGCGCTCGAGTGTGAAACAAGAGATCGTTCGGACCCCTCCGCCGAAATCAAAGATTACACAACCGTTATCCACTCGGCCTTCGACTTAACGTTTGGGAGGATCTGGACGAGGCTCAACCGTTAACGGCATCTCGACAACGTTGAGCAAACGGTTACTTTTGG
>CAYNFA010000500.1:0-3783 GCA_964396345.1 uncultured Thalassobaculum sp. | reverse complement strand
CGCGGCGAAGCCAGTCTCAGGGGCGTGGTCGTGGTGCGCGTGATCATGTCCATCGTGGTCATGGTGCGCATGATCGTGGTCATGGTGCGCATGATCGTGGTCATGATGCTCGTGACCATGGTCGTGGTGCTCGTGACCATGGTCGTGGTGCGCGTGATCATGATTTGGGTGATCGTGGCCATGATCATGGTCGTGGTGATCATGGTCATGCTCCGCTTGGCCAGCGTTCGCGGGTTGGGCGACGATCTGCTGCACGATGCCGCGGTATTCTTCCTCGACCATGCCTGTCGGCACCGCGAAGCTATGGCGGGCGGCGAGCGCATCTAGCAGCGAGCGCTTGGTCTTGGCACGGGCCGCCTCGCCGAACTCACCCTGCATCTGCTCACGAATGGCAGTGCGCAGCGCCTGGAGATCATCGAGGCCGAATCGTTGAGCAAGGGCGTCGTCGATCGCAACCGGCTTCGGCGACCGCAACTCCTTCAGGGTGACCGCGAAGACCGCTTCCTTGCCGGCTAGGTGAGATGCCTGGTAATCGGCCGGGAAGGACACCGTCACGTCACGCTTGGCACCGACCTCGGCACCGACAAGCTGACCCTCGAAACCCGGGATGAAGGAGTTGGACCCCAGTTCCAGATGGTGGTCCTGCGCCGCACCACCCTCGAACGGGGTGCCGTCGATGCTGCCCTCGAAATCGATCACCACGACATCGCCCTCGGCGGCGCCACGCTGCTCGGTGACCGGCTCGCTGTCCTTCTGCTGGGCGGCCATCCGCTCCAGCGCCCCGTCGACCGCCTTGTCGTCAACGGTAGCGACCGTCCGCTCGACGGTGAGAAGCGAGAAGTCAACCGGCTCGATGTCCGGCATCAGTTCGACCGATACCTTGTACTCGAGGTCCTTACCCTTGTCGTAGGCCGTGATCTCGACCCGCGGCTGCACTGCCGGTCGGAGACCGCGCTCGGTCAGCGCCATCTCGGTGTTGGTGTTGACCGCCTTCTCGAGGATCTCCCCGAGCAGGGACTCACCAAAGCGCGCCTTCAGGAGGGTCGGTGGCACCTTTCCGGGGCGGAAGCCCGGCAGGGTCATCCGCGGCGCCAGCTCGGCCAGCCTGCCGTTCAGTTCAGCGTCGATCTCCGACGCCGGAACCACGATCGTGAACTCGCGCTTCAGTCCCTCGTTGAGGGTCTCGTTGACTTGCATGGAACACACCCGGTCGATCAAGGGCCCGCGGTCGCGGTCCGATCGGCGCGATTGGTGCGGGTGGAGGGACTTGAACCCCCAAGGCTTGCGCCACTGGAACCTAAATCCAGCGTGTCTACCAGTTCCACCACACCCGCGCGCCGAGCGTTGCGCGCCCTACGTCAGGAGGCGCACTGCTATATGACCTCGCCTCCGGCGTCAACCGCAGGGGACTGCGGTGGCCAGCCACCCTCAGGCCTTGGCGAGGGCCCGCATGGAAGACGAGGCGACGATCCGGGCGCCGCCGGAATAGGCCTCGTGGTTACCGTCGATCTCACTGAGCTTGTAGAGATAATTGATCATCATGCCGCAGGATTGCCGAAGGCCATTGGGCGACGGGTCGCCCAGCCAGTTCAGTCGCTCCATGCGGGCGCCGTTGGACAGGTGGAAATGCGCCACCGGGTCGCGGGCCGAGCCGTTCGACCGGCGAGCGGTCATCAGGTAGCGCGCCGCCATTCGCATCATCGGGCCCCGCAAGGCGTCGCAGAGCGCTGATTCGGTCCACCAATTATCACGCTCGAGCGCCTTGCCGACCAGCGCCGCGTCGGCGGTGCCGTCGTCCTCGATACCCATCGCCTGCAACAACCCGCGGCGCTCCGACGCGGAGAGCGACGGACCCTCGCCCGCCTTCGTCACATCGACGTACCAGGACCGAAAGCCGGGAATCGGCGAGAGGGTGGCGAACGCCTTCAGATTCGGGAACTCATGCTCCAGCACGTCGACGACGCGCTTGATCAGGAAGTTTCCGAAGCTGATGCCGGCCAAGCCGCGCTGGGCGTTGGAGATCGAATAGAAGATCGCCGAATTGGCCAATTTCGGGTCGGTCGGCGGGGCGCTTTCGTCGAGCAGCGCCAGCACCCCATCCGACATGCCGTCCACCAAAGCCACCTCGACGAAAATCAGCGGCTCCTGGGGCATGTTCGGATGAAAATACGCAAAGCAACGACGGTCTGAATCCAGGCGGTTCTTGAGATCCTCCCAGGACCGGATCTTGTGCACCGCCTCGTAGGCGATCAGCTTTTCCAGAAGCGACGCCGGTGCCTCCCAGGTGATGCGCCGCAGTTCCAGGAGCCCGACGTCGAACCAGGCAGCCAGCAACTCCCGTAGGTCGGCGTCAAGATCGGACAGTTCTGTCGACTGCTTCGCCATCGGCAGCAGCTCGGCGCGCAGATCGACCAGGAACTTCACGCCCTCCGGCAGCGCGTTGAAGCGAGTCAGCAGGCGCCGCCAGCGCGGCACCAGGGCATCGCGTAAACGGCGCTCGGCCCGACGGCGCAACTCCTCGTCGTTGTCGCTCTCCTGAAGTGCCTGGACCGCCGCTGACACCTCGTTGCGGTCCGGTCCGAACTCTTCAGCCAAGAGCGACAGGAAACGATGCCGGCCGACCGCGTTCAGGGCGAGGTAGGAATGTCCGAGCTCGGCGGCGCGGGCGCGCGCCGAGACCTCGCCGCCCCGAGCTTCGAGGCAATCGAGCATCTGCTGACGGATCTTGTCCAGGTCGTCGCCGGGCAGATCCGGGCGCGGCGCTCCGGACAGATAGTATCGGGTGGAGCCCGAAAGCTCGGTCCAGGCGGAACGGAGATTTCGGAGGGTGCGGTCGAGAAGGCTCTCGGCGGTGACAGCGTCGGTCATGACAGAACTTTGCAGCGCCCGAGCCCGTGCGGCAACCGACGATTCCATGACGGTCGGGGACCATTCGGTGACCGCTCAGGTCATCTGCGCCTTGGTCGCCAGGAACCGCAAGTTTGGCCAGCTTTCAGTGGTGTGCTTGAGGTGCCAGGCGTTGCGCGCCAGGAAGACCGGGTCACCGTCGTGATCCTCCGCCAGGTCGCCCTGGTGAGCGTCGGAGAAGCGCTTCAGTTCGGCCGGGTCATCAGCGGCGATCCAGCGCGCGGTGTGCAGGCCGGCGGTCTCGAAGGTCACCGGCACATCGTATTCCGTGCGGATCCGGTCGGCGAGAACCTCGAACTGGAGCGCGCCCACCACGCCGACGATCCACTGGCTGCCGAGACGGGTCTTGAAAGCCTTGGCAGCGCCCTCCTCAGCCAATTGTTCAACTGCGCGCGACAAGTGCTTCATTCTTAACGGATCGCTCGGGCGAACCCGCTGAAGCAGCTCGGGAGCGAAACTTGGAATCCCGGTGACGTGAAGCTCCTCCCCCTCGCTCAGGGTGTCGCCGATACGTAGATTGCCGTGGTTCGGCAGGCCGATGATGTCGCCCGGCCAAGCCTCGTCCGCCACCTCGCGGTCGCGCGCCAGGAACAGCACCGGGTTGTGCATCGTCAGCATCTTGCCGCTGCGGACGTGCTTCAGCTTCATGCCGCGCTTGAAGTGCCCGGAACTCAGCCGCACGAACGCTATCCGATCACGGTGCTTGGGATCCATGTTGGCCTGTATCTTAAAGACGAAGGCGGAGACCTTCTCCTCCTCTGGCAGGATCGACCGTTCGACCGCCGGCTGCGGTCTCGGTGACGGGGTGTACTGCGCCAACCCCTCCAGCAGTTCCCTCACCCCGAAGTTGTTGAGCGCGCTGCCGCAGAAGACCGG
>CAYNFA010000499.1:0-3786 GCA_964396345.1 uncultured Thalassobaculum sp. | reverse complement strand
CTTTCGACGACGGCTGCAGGCGCTCGCCCGCCACCAGCATGATGCCGGCCTCCACCAGCTGCTCATTGTACCTGACCATGGCCTCGAGCAGGTCGCTCGACGGCAGAGTCCCCGACTCGCTGTCGGCGGTCGACTTCACCGGAACCATCACGCATCGTTCTCGCCTCGGTGGCTGGAGGCCGCTACCGGGCCCTCTCGCCCAAAGGACGCGAGCGATCACCGGCTCCCGACACCCGCCAGAACCTTTTTCGCCCCGGTCGGCCCCACCGCCGGCCGCGGCTGCCGGAATTTGCCGGTCGAGAGGGAATCTGGCGACGACGCGCTTGCATGCGCGCCGTCGAGATTGCCACTCTTCGGGGCCCAGCCCGACGCTCCCGTGCGACCGCTCGAAGGTACACTCATGGCCCGCCCCGTGATCGGAATCCTCTGCAACCGGTTCCTGGCCGAGCACCTGCGAGAGACCCAGATGACCGGCCGGCGGAACATCGACGCCGTCGCCGCGGTGGCCGGCTGCACGCCGCTGATGATTCCAAGCCTGCCTGATGCCGTGCCGGTCGCCGACCTGCTGGAGGCGGTGGACGGGATCGTTCTGACCGGCGGCCGGGCCAATGTGCATCCGCACCATTACGGCGAGGAGTTGACCGACCGGCACGGCGAGATGGACGAGGGACGCGACGGGGTCGCCCTGCCGTTGGTGCGCGCCTGCATCGAGACCGGGGTCCCGATCCTCGGCATCTGCCGGGGCATCCAGGAAATGAACGTGGCCTTCGGCGGCACCCTGCACCCGGAGGTCGCGGAGATCCCGGGACGCCACCGGCACCGGATGCCGAAGGGCTGCCAGGACCCGACGATCATCTTCCAGCTGCGCGAGCAAGTGCGCCTTCGCCCGGGCGGCGTGCTGGCCTCCATGCTGGGGACCGAGACCATCAGCACGAACTCGCTGCATGGCCAGGCCATCCTGGAGCCGGGCGAACGCGTGGCGGTCGAGGGCTGGGCCGCCGACCAGACCATCGAGGCAATCTCGATCGTCGGCGCCAGGTCCTTCGCGGTCGGCGTGCAATGGCATGCCGAGTACGATGCGGCGTCGGATCCGGTCAACCGCGTGCTGTTCTCCCGGCTGGGGGACGCCGCGAGGGCCCGCCGCAGGGACCGGCGACTCGCGGAGGCTTGACCGGCCGGCGGCCGGTCAAGCCTCCGCCGCCTGTCGCCGCTCCAGTCCTCCGACCAAACGGCGACTTGCGCCGATCGTCGCTCACGCCTTCAATTCCACGGCGCGCTCCGGGCGCGCCGTGATCGAGGGAGGATGGCCGCGTGCCGCACAACGACAATTGGGGCTGGCAGGCCCGTATCGGCATGTTCATCGTCGGCAGCGAAGCGGTGCCGGAGGCCGAGTGGTGGGCAATGCTGCCGCCGAACGTCACGGTGCACGCCGCGCGCGTCACCGCGCGCGCGCCGTGGGCGCGCTGGCGCCAGGACCGTTCCGGCGTCGAACTCGAGGATGATCTGGCGAGGGGGGCGCGGCAGTTCGCCGCCATGCGCCTGTCGGCCGTGGTCATCGGCCACAGCTCGAGCAGCATCGTCGGCGGCAAGGGCTGGGACGAGGCCGTCGTGCGGGAACTCTCCGCGTTGCTGCGCCCGGACGTGGCGGTCACAACGAATTGCCTCGACGGCTTCGCAGCGCTTCGGGCGTCGGGGGTCCGGCACCCCTTCCTGGTCGTGCCGCCCTGGTTCGACGACGCGACGGTGGCGGCGGCGCTTCGCTACTACGCAGACCATGGGTTCGAAACGGCGGGGCACCTGCGCTACGACCCCGGCCGGAAGTGGCGCGACGTGCCGCCCGCCGACCTGTACCCGCAGGGCATGGGCTTCGAGCAGGAGGTGGAACCGCTGTACGCCCAGATACGCGCGGCCTGCCCCGCCATCGCCGACGGCGTCCTGATCGCCGGCACCGGGTTCCGCTGCGTGGCCATCCTCGACGCCCTGGAGCGGGACTTGAAGCGCCCGGTGCTCTCGGCGAACCAGGTGAGCCTGTGGCACTGCCTGCGCCTCGCCGGCGTTCATGCCCAGGTCACGGGATACGGGAACCTGTTCCGCCTCTGAACGGCTTGGGGCCGGACCGTCGGGAACCGGACGGCTCCTGGAGCAGCGTCCGGCGCTCCGTCTCGTTCATTCTGGCTCACAAGCCGGTGACACGGCGCCTCAGGCACCAGCGGCGCTGCTAAAGGAATGACGGGCGCGCCGCCATGGGCCGCGTCGTCATCATGGAGGCACTCGCATGAAATCCAGTCGGCGCACCTTCCTCGCCTTCGCCACCGTCGCCGCCGTCGGCGGGGCAGCCTGGTCGGCGCATACCGTGCCCGCGGTCGCCGCAGGCGTGCGGTTCGACAGGGACACGTTCGACGCCGCCCTCGCCGCCGGGAAGCCCATTCTGGTCGAGATCTCGGCCCCCTGGTGCTCGGTATGCCGGGCGCAGAAGGCGATCCTGGCCGACCTGTTCGCCGACACGCGCTACGCCGACATTGTGTCACTCGATATCGACTTCGACAGTCAGAAAGAGGCGGTCCGGGCGTTCGGTGCGCAACGGTAGAGCACCTTGATCGTGTTCGCGGGCGGCAAGGAAGTCGCCCGAAGCGTCGGCGACGCCAGCCGGGCAGGCATAACGGCGATGCTTGAGGCCGCACTCTGAGGATCGGCGATGTTCGCGACGCTGACCTTTGCCGGGCTCGCCGGGGTGCTCTCGATCCTGTCGCCCTGCGTGCTTCCGCTGGTCCCGATCGTGCTGGGGGCGGCCGCCGGCGAGCACCCGCGAGGGCCGTTGGCGCTTGCCGGCGGCCTGGCGCTGTCGTTCACCGGTATCGGGATCTTCGTCGCCACCGTCGGCTTCGCGATAGGCCTGGACGCGAACCTGTTCCGAATGATCGGCGGCGCAATTCTGCTGATGCTCGGCGGGGTCCTGCTGCTGCCGCGGCTGCAGACCCAGGTGGCGCTCGCCGCCGCTCCCCTCGGCAACTGGAGCGAGCAGAGACTAGGCGGGTTCTCGCCGGGTGGCCTGAAGGGCCAGTTCGGCGTGGGGATATTGCTCGGCATCGTCTGGGCCCCGTGCGTCGGTCCGACGCTCGGCGCCGCCTCGATGATGGCCGCCCGCGGCGAGAACCTCGGCCAGGTCGCGCTGACGATGCTGACCTTCGGCGTCGGTGCCGCGGTGCCGCTGCTCCTGCTCGGCCTGCTGTCGCGCGAGGCGTTCGTACGATGGCGCGGGCGGATGCTCGCTTCCGGCGCCGGAGCCAAGCAACTGATGGGCGGGGCTTTGTTGGTGATGGGACTGCTGATCCTCACCGGCGCGGACAAACTGGTGGAAGCCCGGTTGGTGGAGCTTTCGCCAATCTGGCTGACCGAGTTGACGACGCGCTTCTAGATCGATCGCCTGGGGCAGATTTCCTGTCGGAGACACGCCATGTCGCGCAGCAAGCCGCGGTTCCAGCGGGACGATCGTAACCGCGGATCCCGGTGGGGCGTCGGTCGACCGGCGACCGGCTTGGCCGCCCGGGCGCTGGTCGCGGTCGCGGTCGCGCTGCTCGCCGGCACGGCCGGCCCGCTGGCGGCCGCCGACGCGCCCAGGGGCTGGGCGGAGGAGTGGCCCCGGACCGATTTCGGCCGATCGTCGGTCGACCTTGCCGAGATCCTCAGCGGCGGCCCACCCAGGGACGGGATTCCACCGATTGACGATCCGGTGTTCGCTGATGTCGGCGACATCACCGACCTGCCTCTCGAGGAGCCTGTGATCGG
>CAYNFA010000498.1:0-3788 GCA_964396345.1 uncultured Thalassobaculum sp. | reverse complement strand
CAGACCAAGTCGTTCATCTCCGCGGCGTCGTTCCAGGAGACCACCCGTGTCCTGACCGAGGCGGCGGTGTCCGGCAAGATCGACGGACTCGAGGGCCTCAAGGAGAACGTGATCGTCGGTCGCCTGATTCCGGCCGGCACGGGCAGCGTGATGAACCGCCTGCGCCGCATCGCGGCCGATCGGGACCGCGCGCTGAGCCCGCCGCGTTCGGACGAGTCGACGCCGAAGCTTGCGGCGGAGACGGAGGTCAACGCCGCCGAGTGAACGGGTCGGCCGGAGCTCCGGCCGCCGAAGCCACCGATCCGGTCCCCCGCCGCCCCGCGCGACGGGGGACCGTTCGTTTGCGACCCGCCGTTGCCGGTGATTGGAACGATAGTTACGCGATCCGGCGATCCGGCGCATGGACGTTGCGCGCGACCAGGAGAGTCCGGATCCGCGGTTTTCCCGCCTTTTCCTGGAATATCCGCTTGACCCCGGGTGGGCTCCTACATAGTATCCGCGAACCTTAGACCGGGGCTGGTGGTGAACCCCGTGGCGCCCCTTTCTGCTGCGCCCGGGCATTCAGACACAGAAGCGGCAGCAGGGTACGAAGACATAATCGAGGGCGCTCGGTTAACCGAGCGCCGTTCTGGTGAGCGGGCTTGCCACGGATCCACGATCCGGCTGGTGGCGAGTTCGCGCGTTTTGGTCGAGAAGGATCGACGGATGCCGACGATCAACCAGTTGATCAACCATGGCCGCAAGGTCCCGGTTAAGCGGAACAAGGTTCCGGCGCTGCAGGCGTGCCCGCAGAAGCGCGGGGTTTGCACCCGCGTCTATACGACGACGCCGAAGAAGCCGAACTCGGCGCTCCGCAAGGTGGCGCGCGTCCGGCTTACCAACGGTTTCGAGGTCATCAGCTACATTCCCGGCGAGGGCCATAACCTGCAGGAGCACTCGGTCGTGATGATCCGAGGCGGCCGCGTTAAGGACCTTCCGGGCGTTCGCTATCACATCATCCGCGGCACCCTCGACACCCAGGGCGTCAAGGATCGTCGCCAGCGCCGGTCGAAGTACGGCGCGAAGCGGCCGAAGTAAGGGAGGGGCTGTCATGTCGCGTCGGCATCGTGCGGAGAAGCGGCCGGTCCTTCCGGACGCCAAGTTCGGGGACGAGGTTGTCTCCAAGTTCATGAGCTGCCTCATGTACGACGGTAAGCGCTCGGTCGCCGAGAGCATCGTCTACGGGGCGTTCGACCGGATCGCCAAGCGCACCGGTGGCGAGCCGATCAGGCTGTTCCACGACGCGCTCGGCAACGTGCGCCCGCACCTCGAGGTTCGGTCCCGCCGGGTCGGCGGGGCGACCTACCAGGTGCCGGTCGAGGTTCGGCCCGAGCGCGCTCAGGCTCTTGCCATCCGCTGGCTGATCGACGCGGCGCGCAAGCGCTCCGAGAAGACCATGATGGAGCGGCTGTCGGGCGAGCTCGTCGACGCCGCCAACAGCCGCGGCACCGCCGTGAAGAAACGCGAGGATACCCATCGGATGGCGGACGCCAACAAGGCGTTTTCGCACTACCGCTGGTAACCGTAAGCGCAAGCGACAAGGACGCGAGCTATGCCCCGCACCCATCCGCTCGACATGTATCGCAACATCGGCATCATGGCTCACATCGATGCCGGTAAGACGACGACGACCGAGCGCATCCTGTTTTACACCGGCCGGTCCTACAAGATCGGCGAGGTCCATGACGGCAACGCCACCATGGATTGGATGGAGCAGGAGCAGGAGCGCGGCATCACCATCACGTCGGCGGCGACGACGTGTTTCTGGAACGACCACCGCATCAACATCATCGACACCCCGGGCCACGTTGACTTCACCATTGAGGTCGAGCGGTCGCTGCGGGTGCTCGACGGCGCGGTGGCGGTGTTCGACTCGGTAGCCGGCGTCGAGCCGCAATCCGAGACCGTCTGGCGCCAGGCCGACAAGTACAAGGTTCCGCGGATCTGCTTCGTCAACAAGATGGACAGGATCGGCGCGAACTTCTTCCGCTGCGTCGACATGATGGTCGACCGTCTCGGCGCCATTCCGCTGGTGACCCAGCTGCCGATCGGCGTCGAGTCCGATTTTGTCGGCCTCGTCGACCTGGTGTCGATGCGGGCGATCCGCTGGCTGGACGAGTCGCTCGGCGCGCAGTTCGAGTACGAGGCGATCCCGGCGGACATGGCCGAGCAGGCCGCCGAATACCGCAAGACGCTGGTGGAGCTGGCGGTCGAGCAGGACGACGCCGCGATGGAGGCCTATCTCGAGGGCGAGGAGCCGTCGGTCGAGGTTCTGAAGGCCTGCATCCGCAAGGGCGCGATCAACTCGATCTTCGTTCCCGTGCTGCTGGGCTCGGCGTTCAAGAACAAGGGCGTTCAGCCGCTCCTCGACGCGGTTGTCGACTACCTGCCGGCGCCGACCGACGTTCCGAGCGTCACCGGCCTGATGATGGACGGCGAGACCCCGGTCATCCGCAAGACCGACGACGCCGAGCCGTTTTCGGCCCTGGCGTTCAAGATCATGAACGACCCCTATGTCGGCTCGCTGACCTTCGTGCGCGTCTACTCCGGCGTGCTGGAGACCGGCAGCGGCGTCATCAACACCGTGAAGGACCAGCGCGAGCGGGTCGGCCGGATGCTTCTGATGCACGCCAACAGCCGTGAGGACGTCAAGGAGGCGCGCGCCGGAGACATCGTCGCGATCGCCGGCCTGAAGAACACCACCACCGGCGACACCCTGTGCGATCCGGCCAAGCCGGTCATCCTGGAGCGCATGGAATTCCCGGAGCCGGTCATCGAGGTCGCCGTCGAGCCGAAGACCAAGAGCGACCAGGAGAAGATGGGCGTCGCGCTCAGCCGCTTGGCCGCCGAGGACCCGTCGTTCCGGGTTTCCACCGACAACGAGAGCGGCCAGACCGTGATCAAGGGGATGGGCGAGCTCCATCTCGAGATCATCGTCGATCGCATGCGCCGCGAGTTCAAGGTCGAGGCCAACGTGGGTGCGCCGCAGGTCGCGTACCGCGAGTCGATCACCCGGCGCGCCGAGATCGACTACACCCACAAGAAGCAGACCGGCGGCTCCGGCCAGTTCGCGCGCATCAAGCTGGTGTTCGAGCCGCTTGAGCGCGGCGCCGGCTTCGTGTTCGAGAACTCGGTCGTCGGTGGCTCGGTCCCGCGCGAATACGTTCCGGGCGTCGAGAAGGGCCTGAAATCCGCCAAGGACAACGGCGTGATGGTCGGCTTCCCGATGATCGATTTCAAGGCAAGCCTGATCGACGGCGCCTACCACGACGTGGACTCCAGCGTGCTGGCGTTCGAGATCGCGGCCCGCGCGGCCTTCAAGGAGGGCATGGCGAAGGCCGGCCCGCAGCTGCTCGAGCCGATGATGAAGGTCGAGGTGGTGACGCCGGACGAATACATGGGCGACATCATCGGCGACCTGAACAGCCGGCGCGGCCAGGTCAGCGGCATGGACCAGCGCGGCAACGCGCGGGTCGTTGACGCGATGGTTCCGCTCGCCAACATGTTCGGCTACGTGAACACCCTGCGCTCGATGAGCCAGGGTCGGGCCCAGTACACCATGCAGTTTGACCACTACGAGCCGGTGCCGCAGGCGGTCGCCGACGAGGTGCGGGCGAAGCTGGCCTGACGGCCGGCAACGCCCACGCAGCTTTCAGGACGACGCGCGTCGCCACACATACGAACGGAGTAGATCGCGATGGCCAAGGTAAAGTTCGAGCGTAACAAGCCGCACTGCAACATCGGCACGA
>CAYNFA010000497.1:0-3794 GCA_964396345.1 uncultured Thalassobaculum sp. | reverse complement strand
TACGACTACAACGCCCTCGACCAGAACGCGGTGATCGGCCGCCATCCCGAGATCGGCAATCTGCTGTTCGCCACCGGATTCTCCGGCCACGGCCTGCAGCAGAGCCCTGCCGCCGGCCGCGCCGTGATGGAGCTGATCGCCCATGGCGGCTTCCGCAGCATCGACCTGGTCCGTTTCGGCATCGAACGGATCCTGGCGAACCGGCCGCTGAAGGAGCGCAACGTGGTGTGACGGCCCGCCGTCGGCGAGCCTCAGGCCTCGGCGAGGTCGAGCCGACGCTCGATGCGCTCGACCCTGCCGTCGAGGCGGTCGAGGCGCCGGTTCACACCGACGAGCCGCTCGTCGACCCCGCTGACCCGGCGGTTGACCGAGACCAGCTCCTCCTCGACGCCGGTCATCCGGCGCTTCAGCTCGGCGACGTCTTCGCGCAACAGCTGCACGCCGGCGTCCAGGCGGCGCAGGTATTCGAGGATCAGGTTTTCGGGCGCACGGGCCATGGGGGCATCCTATCACGAGGGGTCCGTCCACCTCCATGGAAGGCCGTGGGGCGTTTCAGCGTTCCGCCAGACTTGCCTTCAGCGCGTACAGCGTCTCCAGGGCTTGGCGCGGCGTCAGCTCGTCCGGGTTGACCGCGGCCAGCGCCTCCTCGACCGGCGACGGCCCGGCGCGGGTCGAGGCCGGCGGGACCGGTCGGGCCGCCGAGAACAGCGGCAGGTCCTCCATGAGGTCACGCGCGGTCACCGCCTGGTCACCGTTCTCGAGCCGGTTCAGCACCTCCTCCGCGCGCGCCACCACGGCCGCCGGCAGGCCGGCCAGCTTGGCGACGTGGATGCCGTAGGAGCGGTCGGCGGCGCCGGCCACGACCTCGTGCAGGAACACCACGTCGCCCTTCCACTCCTTGACCGCCATGGTGTGGCAGGACAGCGCCGCCAGCCGGTCGGCCAGCGCCGTCAGCTCGTGGTAGTGGGTGGCGAACAGCGCCCGACAGCGGTTGCTTTCGTGCAGGCTCTCCACCGTCGCCCAGGCGATCGACAGCCCGTCGAAGGTGGCGGTGCCGCGGCCGATCTCATCCAGGATCACCAGGGCGCGCGGGCCCGCCTGGTTCAGGATGGCGGCGGTCTCGACCATCTCGACCATGAAGGTCGAGCGGCCGCGCGCCAGGTCGTCGGCGGCCCCGACCCGGCTGAACAGCCGATCGACCACGCCGATGCGGGCGCGTGCCGCCGGCACGTAGCTGCCGATCTGCGCCAGCACCGCGATCAGCGCGTTCTGCCTGAGGAAAGTGGACTTGCCGGCCATGTTCGGCCCGGTGACCAGCCACACCCGGTCGCCCGGGACCAGCCGGCAATCGTTGGCCACGAACGCCGCCGGACCATCCGGCAGGCTGGCCTCGACCACCGGGTGCCGACCGGCCTCGACCTCGAAGCCGAACCCGTCGTCGACCATCGGCCGGCACCAGTCGCGCGCCGTCGCGAGGTCGGCGAGGGCGGCAGCGGCGTCGAGACGGGCCAACGCGGCCGCCGCCAGGCCGATCGGTCCGGCGCGCTCCAGGATCGCCGACACCAGGGTCCGGAAGATCTCCTGCTCGAGCGCCAGCGCCTTGTCGGCGGCGCTCGACACCTCGCGCTCCAGCTCTCCGAGCTCGACGGTGGCGAAGCGCGCCGCACTCGCCATGGTCTGGCGGTGGATGAAGCCGTCCCGCCCCAGCAGCTTGTCGGCGTGGGTGGCGGTGACCTCGATGAAGTAGCCGAGCACGTTGTTGTGCTTGACCTTGAGGGACGCCACCCCGGTCTCGCCCGCGTACCGCGCCTGCAGGGCGGCGATCAGCCGGCGGCTCTGGTCGCGAAGATCCCGCAGCCGGTCCAGCTCCGGCGAAAATCCCGGCGCCACCAGGCCGCCGTCGCGCGCCAGCAGCGGCAGTTCCGGTGCCAGCGCGGCGCCGAGCGTGGCCACCAGGCCGGCGTGCTCGCCGAGGTCGTCGAGCGCCTCGAGCACGGCCGAGGGCGGCGGCTCGAGCGGCCCGGATCCGCCGACCGCGGCGCGCACCGATGCGGTTTCCGCCAGGGCGTCGCGAATCGCGGCGAGGTCGCGCGGCCCGCCGCGGTCGAGGGCGAGACGCGAGAGCGCGCGGTCGACGTCCGGGATCCGCCGCAGGATCTCGCGAAGATCGTTGCGCGATCGTGACGAGCCCGCGAAGAACCCCACCGCGTCGAGCCGCCGCTCGATCGCCGCGGGGTCGGTCAGGGGTGCCGCCAGGCGCGCCGCCAGCAGCCGCGCGCCGGCACCGGTCACGGTGCGATCGATGACCGACAGCAGGCTGCCCTTGCGCTCGCCGCTCAGGGTGCGGCTCAGCTCGAGGTTGCGACGGGTGGCCGCGTCGATCTCCATCAGCCCGCCCGGGGTCCAGCGCCGGAGCTCGGCAAGCCTCGGCAGCCGGCCCTTCTGGGTCAGCTCCAGGTAGTCGACCAGGGCCCCGGCGGCGCCGAGCTCGGGACGCCCGAAGGCGCCGAAGCCGTCGAGGGCGGCGACGCCGTACAGCGCCTCCAGTCGGCGGCGACCGTTCTCGCTGTCGAACCGGCTGCCCGGCAGCGCCGCCGTCACCGACCGCCACTCGGACAGCGCCGGGTCGCGTTCGAGGCGCTCCGGCACCAGCAATTCGGCCGGCCCGAGGCGGGCCAACGCCGCTTCGAGACCGCGCGCGTCGACCGGCTGGGCCTGGAAGTCACCGGTCGACACGTCGACCCAGGCGAGGCCGAGCGTGCCGCCGGCCTCGGCCAGCGCCACCAGGTAATTGTGCCGGCGCGCGTCCAGCAGGCTGTCCTCGGTCAGCGTCCCGGGAGTCACGATCCGCACCACGGCGCGCCGGACCACGGACTTGCCGCCGCGCCGCCGCGCCTCGGCCGGATCCTCGATCTGCTCGCACACCGCCACCCGGTGACCCTGGCGGATCAGCCGCGCCAGGTAGCTCTCGGCCGCGTGGTGCGGGACACCGCACATCGGGATCGGCTCGCCCTGGTGCTGGCCGCGCCGGGTCAGGGTGATGTCGAGGGCCTGGGCGGCGACCACCGCGTCCTCGAAGAACATCTCGTAGAAATCGCCCATCCGGTAGAACAGCAGACAGCCCGGATGCTCGCGCTTGACCTGAAGGAACTGCGCCAGCATCGGGCTCACGCCTTCCGGGCGGGCGACCGGATCGGCGACGCCGGGCGATTCGGCGTCGGCAGCGTCGGCGCCGCGGGTTTCGGCGCCGGGCTCGGCGGCTTCGGTGTCGAGGGCGTGGTCGGTCACGGTCGGCGCGGCATCACGGGCTGTTGGATGGGGTCGGCACCCTACCATGCGGCCAGCGACGGTCACCATCGCTCCCGATCGCGCTTTTCGTCGGCCCGACGGCCCGCTAGGGTTGCTCAGCAGGCGCGCTAGACGCCGGGAGGAGACGTCACCCGATCCCCTTGGGGGCGGGCGACCGCAAGGAGCGATATGGACAACGAAAAGAGTACGATGGCTCGCGACGCTTTGCTGTTCCACTCGTCCGGACGGCCGGGCAAGATCGAGATCACCCCGACCAAGCCGCTGACGACGCAGCGCGAGTTGTCGCTCGCCTATTCGCCCGGCGTGGCGGTGCCGTGCCTCGAGATCGAGAAGAATCCGGCGCTGGCCTATGACTACACCAGCCGCGGCAACCTGGTGGCGGTGATCTCCAACGGCACCGCGGTGCTCGGCCTCGGCGACATCGGCGCCCTGGCGTCGAAGCCGGTGATGGAGGGCAAGGCCGTCCTGTTCAAGCGCTTCGCCGA
>CAYNFA010000496.1:0-3805 GCA_964396345.1 uncultured Thalassobaculum sp. | reverse complement strand
ATACGCCCCGGGTGGAGGTGCTGATCAAGGCGGCGAGCGAAGTCGGACCGGCCCTGTTCTTCAGCTTGCTCGTGATCACCGTCTCGTTCTTGCCGATCTTCACGCTGGAAGCTCAGGAGGGGAGGCTGTTCGGCCCGCTCGCCTTCACCAAGACCTTCGCCATGGCCGCGGCAGCTTTGCTGTCGGTGACGCTCGTCCCTGCCCTCATGGTGGTGTTCGTGCGCGGGCGGATCGTTCCCGAGCACCGCAACCCGGTCAATCGGTTCCTGATCTGGGTCTACCGCCCCGTCATCCGCGGCGTCCTGAAGGCGAAGACGCTCACCATCCTGGTGGCGCTCGTCGCGCTCGGAATCACGATCCTGCCGGCTCGCCAGTTGGGGTCCGAGTTCATGCCGGACCTCGACGAGGGGACGCTGATGTACATGCCGACGACGCTCCCGGGCCTGTCGGTCACCAAGGCGGCGGAACTGCTGCAGATCCAGGATCGGATCATCAAGAGCTTTCCGGAGGTGGAATCCGTCTACGGCAAGGCCGGGCGTGCGCTGACCGCGACCGACCCGGCCCCAATGGAGATGTTCGAGACCATCATCAACCTGAAGTCGAAAGGAGAGTGGCGGCCGGGCGTCACCGTCGACGGCCTCAAGGCGGAGATGGATCGGGCGCTTCAGTTTCCCGGCGTCTCCAACGCCTGGACCATGCCGATCCGCGCCCGCATCGACATGCTGTCGACCGGCATCCGCACCCCGGTCGGCGTCAAGGTGTTCGGCACCGACCTCGCTCAGATGGAACAGACGGCGCGCCAGATCGAGCTCGTGCTGAAAGCTGTGCCGGGTACGTCGAGCGCCTACGCCGAGCGGGTGATCGGCGGCTACTACCTCGACATCGTGCCGGACCGCGAGGTTCTCGGCCGCTACGGCCTTTCCGTCGGCGACGTCCAGGACGTGATCGCAGCGGCGCTCGGGGCCGAGACGGTCACGACCACGGTCGAGGGCCGCGAGCGCTACGGCGTCACCATCCGCTACCCGCGCGACTTCCGGAGCGATCCGCAGGCGATCGCCCACGACGTGCACGTCCCGATGCCGGGCGGCGGAACAGTGCCGCTCGGCGAGGTCGCCAAGGTCGAGCTGACACGTGGTGCTACCTCGATCCGCACCGAGAACGGCCAGCTTGCCGTCTACGTCTTCGTCGACATCGCCGGCCGCGATCTCGGCGGCTATGTCGCCGAGGCCCGGCAGACTGTCGCGAGCGAGGTGACGCTGCCGGCCGGCACTTACGTCGCGTGGAGCGGCCAGTTCGAGTATCTGGAGCGCGCCGAGGCCCGACTGCAGCTGGTCGTGCCGGTAACGCTGCTGTTGATCTTCCTCCTGCTGTACCTCAACTTCCGGGCGCTGACCGAGACGCTGATCGTCATGCTGTCGCTGCCGTTCGCGCTCGTCGGAGGTGTCTGGCTGATGTGGTGGCTCGGCTTCAACATGTCGGTCGCCGTGGCCGTCGGCTTCATCGCCCTCGCCGGCGTCGCCGCCCAGACCGGCGTCGTCATGCTGATCTATCTCGACCAGGCGATGGCCGAACTCAAGGCGAAGAGGGCGGCCGACGGCGGTCCGTTCACCCGGGCCGAGCTTTATCAGGCGATCATGGTGGGCGCCGTCGAGCGCGTGCGGCCGAAGATGATGACCGTGGTCGCCATCACGGCCGGGCTGGTGCCGATCCTCTGGAGCAGCGGCGCTGGCTCGGAGGTGATGCAGCGCATCGCGGTGCCGATGATCGGCGGCATGGTCTCGTCGACCGTGCTGACGCTGGTCGTGATCCCGGCGGTCTACGGACTGGTGAAGGGGTGGCGGCTGCCAGGGAGCGCGGCCGATACCGAGACCTTGGGTGTGGTCCAGCCTGCCGAGTTCGGATCAATCGCGAAATGAGAGGAGAAGCCGATGATGCACGAGATGATGGGAACCATGGGATGGGGCATGGGCGCCGTTTGGCTGGTTGGCGTTCTCGTCCTGGTGCTGGCGATAGCGGCCCTCGTCAAGTACATCTTCTTCCGATGAGGTAGGCGAGGTTGTGAACTGATAAAGGTTGGCTAGCCGGGCAGGGCGACGGCAGGGTAGCCTCTGCCCCATGATAACCTCACCGATTTCCCAAGCGCCGCGCATCCCGCTTCCCGTCGAGCCCGCCGACCCGGTCGAGGAGGTGGTCGCCCAGCGCCGTTCGGTGCGCGCCTTTCTCGACACGCCGGTGCCGCGGGCGACCGTCGAGCGGATCCTCGCCCTGGCGGCGAGGGCGCCGTCCGGCACCAACATGCAGCCCTGGAAGGCGCACGTCGTGACCGGCACCGCCAAGGATGGGCTGTGCGACGCCGTGGTGTCGGCGTTCGACGGCCCCGAGAAGCACGCCAACGAGTGGGACTACTACCCCAAGGAGTTCCGCGAGCCCTATCTGGCGCGCCGGCGGAAAGTCGGCTGGGATCTCTACGGCCTGCTGGGGATCGCGCGTGGCGAGGCCGAGCGCATGCACGCCCAGCATGGCCGCAATTTCCGGTTCTTCGACGCGCCGGTCGGCATGATCTTCACGATCGACCGGCACCTCGAGATCGGGTCCTGGCTCGACTACGGGATGTTCCTGCAGAACGTGATGCTGCTGGCCCGGGCGCATGGGCTTGAGACCTGCCCGCAGGCCGCGTTCGCGGCGTACCACAAGGTGATCCGCTCTCAACTCGGCCTCGACGAGGAAGCGGTGGTCGTGTGCGGCCTGTCGCTCGGCTACGCCGACTGGTCGGCGCCGGAAAACCAGCTGATCACCACGCGGGTGCCGCTCGAGGAGTTCGTGGCGTTCCACGACTGACGGACCGCAGACGCTAGTCGACGCTGCGGCGCGCCAGTTCCTCGCCGAGCCCGCGGGCGGTGTCCTGCAGGGGGCCAAGGAGGGCGGCTTCCGCCTGGTCCGGCGACAGCGCGCTCAGCAGGTACAGGATGTTGATCGCCGCGTAGATCCGGCCGTTCCGCATGATCGGCACGCCGAGGCTGCTGATCCGCCCGGCGTACTCCCGGTCCTCGTAGTGCGGGCTCATTGTGGCGAAGCCCCGGTCGCGGATCGCCGCCAGCGTCCGCTCGGCCAGCGGCGGGTCGCGGGCGAGGTCGTTCCAGGGTGCGGGATCGCCGGCGGCCCTTGCCAGCAGCGTGGCGCGTTCGCCGTCCGCGCAGTGCGCGAGGTAGGCGAGGCCGGGGCTGGTGGCCAGTACCGGTGCCCGATAGCCGGGTCGCCGGTTCAGGAACATCGGCCCGGTCTCGCGGGAAGTCTCGACCACCAGCATGGCGTCGTGATCGAGGATCGCGACGCCCGACGGCCAGCCGACGGCTGTGCGGAAGGCCGACAGCTCCGGCGCGACGATTGCGCCGACGGCGCGGTGCCGGTCGTAGCTGGCGCTCAACTGGAGGGTCTTGCCGGTTATCTGGTAGGGTACGGCGCTCGCTCTCACGGACCACGAACCCGGCGTGCTCGAGCGTCTCCAGCATCCGCAGGATCGTCGACTTGTCCAACCGCGTGACCCGGTGCAACTCGGCCAGCGTCGCCGATCCGCCGAGCCGGCTGGTGGCCGCGAGCACCTCGAGACCGCGCAAGGCCGCGGTGACCGGTCGGTAGAACGCCATCGGACTCCGTCTAGATGGTTTCAACAGGTGAGAAAAGCTTTCATTTACAGGCCTCGGGCCGCCGGTCATGGTTTCGAAAACCTGTGACCGGAGGACTGCGCGTGGACTTCAGGCTGACCGACGACCAGCAGCGGCTGCGCGATACCGCGCGGGCGTTCGCG
>CAYNFA010000495.1:0-3813 GCA_964396345.1 uncultured Thalassobaculum sp. | reverse complement strand
TGGTCGACCGGGTGTTCGACACCGAGGAAATCGTCGTGAAGCCGGTGGCGCCGATTCTGCGCCACATCTCGATGTTCTCGGGCAACACCATTCTTGGTGACGGCAGCGTCATCATGATCCTCGACCCGAACGGCATCGCCCAGTCAACCGGTGAGATCACAGTGACTGATGCGACCGCCGTCGAGGACGCCGGTGACCACCGCGCTATCGGGCCCAACACGGTGTCGCTGCTGTTGTTCCGAGGCGGCGGCACCGCCACTCCGAAGGCGGTCCCGTTGTCGCTGGTGGCGCGCCTGGAGGAGATTGACCTGGCCGCCGTCGAGTACTCCGAGGGCCGCCCGCTCATCCAGTATCGCGGCCAGCTCATGCCGTTGATTCCGATGGACGAACGCGCCGAACTTAAGCGCGAGGGGCGCCAGCCGGTGCTGGTGTTTACCGATGGCAACCGCTCGATGGGCCTGGTGGTCGACGAGATCGTCGACATCGTCGAGGATCGGATCAACGTCGAGGTACGGCCGGACTCCAACGCCCTCATGGGTAGCGCCGTGATCGACGGTAAGGCTACCGACATGATCGATGCCGGCTACTATTTGACCCAAGCCTTCGGTGACTGGTTCGACCACAGCAACGAGGAGACACTGGCGGTGACGCGTGGCCGGCGTCTGCTTGTCGTCGACGACAGCGCGTTCTTCCGCAACCTGCTTACGCCCCTGCTTTCGGTGGCCGGCTATGAGGTGACCGCCGTCGAGGGCGGCGAGCAGGCCTTGGCCTTGTGCGAGCGCGGCGATACGTTCGACGCGATCATCAGCGACATCGAAATGCCCGGCATGAACGGTTTCCAACTCGCCGAGGCGGTCCGCGCCGACAGGCGTTGGGCGGATGTACCGATCGTCGCTCTGTCCTCGCACACCACGAGCGAGGATCTGGAGCGCGGCCGGCGAGTGGGCTTCACCGACTACGTCGCCAAGCTGGGCCGCGACGCCCTGCTGGAAACCCTGGCCCAGACCGTCGGCGCCTGACCGAGGAGAGATCGCCATGAGCTCGAACACGCTGCCGGCCACCACCAAAAGCCGGCTTCCCGCGACCACCGAGGCGCACCAGTTCGTCTCCATCACCATTGGCAAGCAGTCCTTTGGCATCCCGGTGCTTCTGGTGCACGACGTTCTCGGGCCGCAGCGGATTACGCGAATCCCGCTGGCTCCGAAGGAGGTCGCCGGCTCCCTGAATCTTCGCGGTCGGATCGTCACCGCCATCCAGGTACGACGGCGCCTGGGTCTTGACGCGCTGCCGGCGGACGCCGAGACCATGAGCGTCGTGGTCGAGCATCAGGGCGAGTTGTACAGCCTGATCGTCGACGGGGTTGGCGAAGTCCTTACGCTCTACGATCACGATTTCGAGAGTCACCCGCCGACGATGAGCCAACGGGTTCGAGAGGTGTCGACCGGAATCTATCGTCTGAAGGAGGCATTGCTGGTCGTCCTCGACGTGCCGAGTCTGCTCGACTTCGTGCGAGCCGAGGCGGCGTGATGCAGGTGGTCGGCACGACCTCCAAAACCAAGGCCCCGGATCGGAGAGCCCAGATGAAGTCCTGCCTTGTGGTCGATGATTCCAAGGTTGTCCGAATGGTCGCCAGGCGCATCCTCGAGAAGCTCGATTTCGAGATCGAGGAGGCTGCCGACGGGGCGATGGCCCTGGAGGCCTGCTCCAAAAAACTGCCGGACGCGATCCTCCTGGACTGGAACATGCCGATTATGAACGGTATCGAGTTTCTGAGGGCGCTGCGCCGGATGCCCAACGGGTCCGATCCGGTGGTGGTGTTCTGCACCACCGAGAATGACCTCGCGCATATCCAGGCCGCTCTTTCCGAGGGCGCCAACGAGTACATCATGAAGCCGTTCGACAGCGACATCATCGAAACCAAATTCCAGCAGGTTGGTCTGCTCTGATGAGCTTTGCGTCGCCCAAGCCCGAGCGTTCCGTCGATCCGTTCCGGGTGATGTTGGTGGATGATTCCGCGGTGATCCGCGGCTTGTTCGCCCGCACCCTCGAAACCGATCCCGAGATCGAGATCGTGGCGTCGGTCAGCGACGGACAGATGGCGTTGACGACGCTCGAGAAGAACGTCGGCAAGATCGAGGTTGTGGTCCTCGACATCGAGATGCCGCGGATGGACGGGCTGACGGCGCTTCCGAAGTTGATCGAGACCGATCGCGACATCGCCGTGGTGATGGCGTCGACCTTGACGGAGCGCAACGCCGATATCTCGCTTCGGGCCCTGGCGCTCGGTGCCAAAGACTACATCCCGAAGCCCTCGAGCACTCGCGAACTGACGAGTGCCGAGGTTTTCAAGCGTGAGCTCACCGCCATCGTGAAGGCGCTTGGAAGCAGGCGGCGCAGCCTGCGGGGCGAACGACTTCCCGGCAAGCGTGCATTCTCCGCCGAAAAGCGGGTTCCAGCAGCAGCGGCACCGGCGGCCCAGCAATCGACTGCGGCGGCGCCCGCGCTTCGGGCGGTCGGCCGCGAAACACCGCAGGCGCTCGCCATCGGCAGCTCCACCGGCGGTCCGCAGGCGTTGTTCAAGTTCCTTGGCGACCTGCCGAAATCCATTCAGCTGCCGATCCTGCTGACGCAGCACATGCCGCCTACCTTCACGACCATCCTGGCCGAGCACATCAGGCGCTCGACCGGTTGGGACTGCGTCGAGGCGGCCGATGGGATGCCGGTACTGGGCGGACGGGTCCACCTAGCGCGTGGCGACCATCACATGCGGGTGACGGGCACGGCCGCAAAACCGGTTCTGAAGCTCGATCAGGGACCGCAGGAGAATTTCTGCAGACCCTCGGTGGAGCCGATGATGCGCAGCATCATCGAGGTCTGGGGTGGCAGGGTGCTGGCCGTGATCCTGACGGGTATGGGGCACGACGGCCAAAAAGGCTGCGCCGAGCTGGTGCAGGCTGGCGGGACCGTCGTCGCCCAGGACGAGGCGACCAGCGTGGTGTGGGGAATGCCGGGGGCGGTAGCCCGGGCCGGCCTGTGCAGCGCAGTTCTACCGATCGGCGAGATTGCGCCCTGGGTACAGAAACAGATCATGAGGCGGGCGGCATGAATACGTCGGATTTCCAGATGATTGCGACCATGCTCAGGGAGCAGTCGGGTCTCGTGATCACGCCGGAAAAGGCGTATCTGGTGGAAAACCGTCTGCAGCCCGTGGCGCGTAAATGGGGATTTGGCAACCTCGACCAGTTGGTCGGGGCGCTGCGCACCCGGTCTGACGGCAAGCTTCGCAAGGACGTGGTCGATGCAATGACCACGAACGAGTCGCTGTTCTTCCGGGACATGAAGCCGTTCGACCTGATGCGCGAGGTGGTCCTGCCGCAGCTGATGACGGCGCGGGCCTCGGTCAAGCGGATCCGGATCTGGAGCGCGGCCTGCTCGAGCGGTCAGGAGCCGTACTCGCTGGCGATGATGTTCGCAGAGATGCAGGCCAAGCTTGCCGGCTGGCGCATCGAGATCCTGGCAACCGATCTTTCGAGCGAGATTATCGCCAAGGCCAAGGCCGGGACCTATTCACAGTTCGAGGTTCAGCGTGGCCTGCCAATCACGATGCTGGTTAAGCACTTCAAGCAGGAAGGCGACCGCTGGCAACTCTCGGACGCCATCCGCAACCAGATCACGTTCCGCGAGTACAACCTCCTGGAGCACCCACGGGTTCTCGGGCAGTTCGATGTCGTGTACTGCCGCAACGTACTGATCTATTTCGACCAGCCGACCAAGACCAAGGTCCTGGCCGGTATCGCCGACCAGCTAGCACCT
>CAYNFA010000494.1:0-3823 GCA_964396345.1 uncultured Thalassobaculum sp. | reverse complement strand
AGCATTACGGTGGCTTTCGCCCGGGTCCGGTGTTCGGCAACCGCAAAGCCGATCGCTGCCGCGGTGACGAGCAGCGCGATCCAGACCACCGCCCGGGAGTTCCGAAACGCGACCGCGACCGCGACCGCGACGACCGCAAGGCCGGGGCCGAGAACTGGCGATGGTTCGACCGGGCTGGCGAAGTACACCCCGATCCCGATGCCGAGCGCCACCGGCAACCAGAGCAGCCGTCGGGGCGCTTCGCGACGCGCCAGGTCGAGGCAATACCGCACCGCACCCGATGACGGCGGCAACCGCCCGCTCGTACGCGTCGGCGGCCGGGTCATGGCGGGTGCCGCCGCCCGTCGCCTCGGATCGGAGGTTGTGTTAAAGACCACCGGCCCTCCACCAGGCCGACGCGATCGCTCGCGGTCGCCCATCCTCGCAACGCGAAACGAGACGCGCCTCATGACCGTCGTCACCCGCTTCGCCCCGTCGCCGACAGGGTATCTCCACATCGGCGGGGCGCGAACCGCACTGTTCAACTGGCTGTTCGCCCGCCACCACGGCGGGGTGTATCGCCTGAGGATCGAGGACACCGACCGTCAACGCTCCACTAAGGAAGCCGTAGAGGCGATCCTGGACGGGCTCGCCTGGCTTGGGCTCGCGGGTGATGGCGAGGTCGTGTTCCAGTCCGAGCGCGCCGCCCGCCACGCCGAGGTCGCGCACCGGCTGCTCGATCAGGGCAAGGCCTATCGGTGCTATTGCACTCCCGAGGAATTGGCGGAGATGCGCGAGACGGCGCGTGCCGAGGGACGCTCGATCCGCTACGACGGCCGATGGCGCGACAGCGATCCCGCCGACGCTCCGGCCGGTGTCGACCCGGTGATCCGGATCAAGGCGCCGCTGGCCGGCGAAATGACGATCCGCGACGCCGTGCAAGGCGACGTCACGGTGCCCCACGCCCAGTTGGACGACATGATCCTGCTACGCGCCGACGGGTCACCCACCTACATGCATTCGGTGGTGGTCGACGACCATGACATGGCCGTCACCCATGTGATCCGCGGAGACGACCACTTGAACAACGCCTTCCGACAGTCGCTGATCTATCAGGCCATGGGCTGGGACGTACCGGTGTTCGCCCACGTGCCGCTGATCCACGGGGCTGACGGGGCGAAGTTCTCGAAGCGGCACGGCGCGCTCGGCGTCGACGCCTATCGGGACATGGGCTACCTACCGGAAGCCATGCGAAACTATCTTCTGCGTCTCGGCTGGGGGCATGGCGACGACGAGATTATCTCGACCGACCAGGCCATAGAGTGGTTCGCGCTGGATGGCGTGGGGCGCGCGCCGGCGCGATTCGACTACGCCAAGCTCGAAAGCGTGAATGGCCACTACATTCGCGAGGCCGAGGACGACCGGCTGGTCGACCTGGTGGCTAACCGGCTGAGCGCCGACTCGGCGCTTACGATCGGCGAGGAGGTCAGGCGGCGTCTGAAGGCCGGCATGAGCGGCCTCAAGCCAAGAGCCAAGACAATTGCCGAACTCGCTGAAAACGCGCGCTTCTACGCCGATTCCATCCCAATTCCGATGGATCCGAAGGCGGCGGCCATGCTGGACGAGGACGGTCGCGCGGCGCTGGCCGGACTGGTGCCCTATTTCGCCGGTCTGGCAGAGTTCACGGAACCGATGATCGAGGAGGCGGTTCGGCGCTACGCGGAGGTGCGCGGTCTCAAGCTCGGCAAGGTGGCGCAACCGCTGCGCGCTGCGGTCACCGGATCGACGACGTCGCCCGGCATCTTCGAGGTTCTGGCAGCGCTCGGAAAGCCCGAGTCGCTGCGCCGCATCGAGGCTGTTTGCGCGGTGCACACTAATGGCTAAGATCGGGCGCCCGCCCGGCGGATCGCACGGTTCCGCTATGGAGGGCACCCGACACACAGGGGACGGAGATCATGACTAAGAGCAACGCCGCGACCTTCACGCTCACCAATGACGCTACGGGACAGTCCATAAAGCTGCCCGTGATGGACGGCTCGATGGGCCCGAGCGTGATCGACGTGCGGAAGCTGTACGCCGAGACTGGGCATTTCACCTTCGACCCCGGCTTCACCTCGACCGGATCGTGCGAATCCGGCCTTACCTACATCGATGGCGACGAAGGCATCCTGTTGCACCGCGGCTACTCGATCGAGGAACTCGCCGAGCATTCGGACTTCCTCGAGGTTGCCCATCTGCTGCTGTACGGGGAACTGCCGAACAAGGAGCAGAAGACGAAGTTTGACCGCGACGTGACCTACCACACGATGGTTCACGAGCAGCTCAGCAACTTCTACCGGGGCTTTCGACGCGACGCCCATCCGATGGCCGTGATGTGCGGCGTGGTCGGAGCGTTGTCGGCATTTTACCACGATTCGACAGACATCCATGACGAGCGGCAGCGGATGATCGCGTCGTTTCGCCTGGTGGCGAAGATGCCGACGATCGCCGCCATGGCGTACAAGTACTCGGTCGGCCAGCCGTTCAACTATCCGCGCAACGACCTCTCCTACGCCGAGAACTTTCTCCACATGATGTTCGCCGTACCGGCGGAGCCGTACAAGGTCAGCCCAACGGTCGCGCGCGCGATGGACCGGATCCTGATCCTGCACGCCGACCACGAGCAGAACGCCTCGACGTCCACGGTGCGGCTGTCGGGCTCCTCCGGCGCCAACCCGTTCGCCTGCATCGCCGCCGGAATTGCCTCGCTATGGGGGCCGGCGCATGGCGGCGCGAACGAGGCGGTGCTGAACATGCTCCGCGAGATCGGCCACAAGGACAACATCAACGAGTTCATCAAGAAGGCGAAAGACAAGGACGATCCGTTTCGCCTGATGGGCTTCGGCCACCGGGTCTACAAAAATTATGATCCGCGTGCCAAGGTGATGCAGAAATCCTGCCATGAAGTTCTCGCCGAGCTCGATCTTGACGATCCGCTGCTCGATCTGGCGATGGCGCTGGAGAAAATCGCGCTCGAGGATGAGTACTTTGTCGAACGCAAATTGTTCCCCAACGTAGACTTCTATTCGGGGATTGTGCTGAAGGCGCTCGGCCTGCCGACCTCCATGTTCGCGGTGCTGTTCGCGGTCGCCCGCACGGTTGGCTGGGTCGCGCAGTCGAAGGAAATGATCGAGGAGCCGGGCCAGAAGATCGGCCGGCCACGCCAGCTCTACACCGGGCCGGAAACCCGCCCGTTCGTGCCGCTCGGCAAGCGCTGAGCGAGTCGGTCAACCGATCGAATCAGAGGGCTGCCTTCGGGCCGCCCTCTGGCGTTCAGCGGGGGCGGAGGCCGGCGACCCGCAGGACAGTACGCGCAGCCCGGTCCGAGGGGTTCTCGCCGTCGGCGAGCAACATCCCGCGAACCGCCTCGCTGGCGGCGCCCTGTTCGGCACGCGCCCGCGGATCATCGAACAGGCGCTCGACGGCGACCGTCAGCCGGTCGGCGGTGCAGTCTTCCTGGATGAACTGCGGCACGACCCGCCGCCCGATCAGCTTGTTGGTCAGCACGATCGCCTCGGGATCGATCAGGCGGCGGCCGATGGCGGCGGAGATGGCGTTGACCTTGTAGGCCACCACCGTCGGCACGCCGGCGATCGTCAATTCCAGGGTCACCGTGCCCGAAGCGGCCAAAGCCACGGTGCACGCGGCGAAAGCGTCGTACTTGTAGCGGGGGTCGAGGACGATCGTAACCGGCGCCCGCCAGTTTCGGGTCTCCTCCTGGATAGCATCGGCGACCAGGGGGACCGTCGGCATCACCACCTGGAGCGACTGGTAGCGGCCGGCGAGGCGGGCGACCACGTCGCGA
>CAYNFA010000493.1:0-3831 GCA_964396345.1 uncultured Thalassobaculum sp. | reverse complement strand
ATCCAGGGCGAGGCCCCGGACCGTCAAGACATTGCCGTCGAGGGCGTAGTCGGCGCCGAGGGTGACGGCCTCGCCGCCGGTCGCGGCGCGCAAATCGACCCGACCCGCCGGCCGCGCCGGCAGGCCGGTCGCCGTCGCCGAACCCGATAGCTCGGAGAACCGGACACCCGCCACCGCCAGCGGCGCCAGTCGCCAGGATGCCGATGCGGTCGGGGCGGCAAGGGAGCCGCCGAGCGCGATCGCAGCGGTACCGGCGCCGGACAGCTCGGTTCCGACCGCGCGGCCCACCGGCGCCAGATCCGGCGCCGCCACATCGACCCGGCCAGAGAGGGCACCACCGTTCAGGTCGACGACGGCGTCGCCGTCGGCGCGCAAGGCGGCCGCCTGCAGCGTCAGACCGTGAACCGACAACAAATTGCCGGCGTCGAGCGTCACCCCGGCGGCGAGGGTCGGCGCGCCACCGGTCAGGCGGTCGAGCGTCGTATCACCGAGGGAGAGCCCGTCGGCCGCCAGATCGACGACGGCGGAGAGGTCGAATGGCTCCAGCAGCAGGGTCGCATCGGCCCCGAGCGTCGCCGATCCCGCGAGCGGACGGCCGGCCAGATCGGACAGCCGCGCCAGGTCGGTCACGGCGATGGTCGCCGTGGCGTCGACCCGGCGCCCATCCGACAGCCGCGCCTTGGCATCCAGCCGCCCGGAATCCGCCGTCACCACGAGGTTGTCGAGCGTGGCGGTTCGGCCGTCGCCCGCCGCGCTGCCGCCCGAGCGCAACGCAAGGCGGGGGCCGAGCGGCATGGCAAGCTCGACGCCCGGCAGTACCGGGGTATCGACGCCCGCCTCCAGGGTCCAAGCCAGCGTCTCCGGGAGAGCGGCCAGAGCCCGGTCGGCCGATACCGTCGCGTCCAGCGTCAGACGCTCGAGCGCAACCGACGCCACCACCGGGTCGCCGGTCAAGGAGAGCTCGGCACGCCGGCCGTCGTCCAGCAGGCGCAGGCGCGCGGTGACCGCGCCCGCAAGCCCGGAACCGGCCAGCGGCGCCAGCGGCGCGAGGTCCGGAACGTCGAGCGTCGCGTCCATCTCGACCGGCGTACCGGAGGCGTCCAGGCGGGCGGTACCGGCGACGCTGACGGCGGCGGCCCGAACCGTCGCCCGTTCGACGACCACGGCGCCATCGTCCAGCAGCACAATCAAGCCGATCGCTGTCGAGGGGCCAACGACACCCCGCAGATCCACGGGCAGCAGGGTCGCCAGGTCGGCCGCACCGTCAACGCTGATCCGCTTGCGCGGACCCTCCGCCGCCAACACCAGCGCCAGATCGACGGCCGCCGCCCCCTCGAATCCGCCGGTCAGGCGCCCGCGCCAGTCAGCCAGTGTGCCGGCGCCGGTCAGGCTCAGGTCGAGGGCCGGCCGGCCGGACAGACCGGCCAGTTCAGCCACCAGCCCGCCCTCCGGCTCGTGGACCCGCAACTCGGCCCGCAGCGTGCCCTCGTCCGGCACCACCGCGATGTCGACGTCGAGCCGGGCCGCCCCGCCTGCCGACGCCAGTTCCGCCCATCCCGCAGCCGTCGCGGCGGCGCCGGTGACGGACCCCGACAGATCAGCGGTCAGCGTCGCCTCCCGGCCGGTCAGAGCCTCCCCCAGAAGAAGCCCCGCCACCCGCAACCGGTCGACCCGGACAGCAATCGGCGGTTCCGGAAAGCTCAGCGACAGAGCCTCGGACGGCTCGGGCTCGGCCGCCGGATCCTCGGGCAGGATCGGTGCGCGAACGAGCCGGCCGCCATCCAGGGCGATCGCGTCGACCGCGAGGGTTCCGGTGAGCAGCGCCAACGGCGACCATCGGAGCTCGACCCGTACGAGTTCGGCGAACACCCCCGAGCCGTCAGCCAGCCGGACGCCCTCCAGCACGACGCGTCCCGGCAGCGAGCCGCTCAGCCGGTCGATCCCGACCCGCACCGGCCCGTCGGCGGTGGCGGACTGGACGGTGTCGGCGATCCACGCCCGTCCCCAATCCGTGTTCGCGGCTCCCAGCGCGGCGATAACCAGGACCAACGGCAGGCCGACCAGCGCCAGCGTGACCAGAAAGAACCGCCTTGCCATCGCTCAGAAGGCCTGCCCGAGGCTGAAGTAGAGCTGGAAACGGTCGTCGGAATTCCGCGGGTTCAGGGGAACGGCGATGTCGGCGCGGATCGGACCGATCGGTGTGAAGTAGCGGAAGCCGAGGCCGGCCGCCCACTGCAGTTCCTGCGACAGGTCCGGGGTCTCGCCGTCGTACACCTGCCCGCCGTCCAGGAACGGCACGATTCCGAAATCGCCGTAGACGCGCCAACGCAGCTCAGCTCCGACTTCGACCATCGAGCGGCCACCGACCGGATCGTCGGACGCGTCGAGCGGGCCGATCATCTGCAGGCCATACCCACGCACCGACCCGCTACCCCCCGAGTACAGCCGCTTGTCAGCCGGAACGTTGGAGGTCGAGGCACCGATGATGCTGCCCACCGCCGCTCTCCCGGCGAGGACGAAGTCGCGGTCGCGGTCGAGCGCAAGGTAGTGGGAATGGCGGGCGGTCATCGAATAGAAGCTGATCGTCGATCCCAGGGATTCAAGGTACGGCGTGAACCGCACCCGGGACCGACTGCCGCGCGTCGGGTTCAGCAGGTCGTCCGAGGTGTCGACGCTGGCGCCCACGGGCAGACCGACCAGGGTGAACCGGCTTTCGACACCGTCCTCCTCGATCAGGCTGCGCTCCAGGGTGACGCCGTAGTCGACCGACAGGATGTCGCTCATGCGGCGCTCGAAGTGGCCTCCGACGTTTACTTTCTGCGAATCGTAGCCCTCGGTCGTCTCCTGCACGAGGCCGGCACTCAAGACGAGGTCCTGATCGTTGACGATGACGTCGGGCAGCCGCAGGTCGCCGGTCAACCCGGTTTCGACCTCACCCAACCGGGCGTTCAAGTCCAGGCGTTCGGCTCCGCCGAACAGGTTGCGATGGGTCCAGAAAGCGTTCACGCCGAAGCCTTCAGCGGTCGACACGCTTAGGCCGGCGCCGATGCTGCGCGGCAGCCGCTCGGTCACCGTCACCTCGACTGGAATCAGGCCTTCGGCGTCCACCGTTTCGCCGAACTGCACCCCGACGGTGTCGAACACGCCGGTGGCGGCAAGGTTGCGCCGCCCCGCCTCGATCTGCCTGACATCCACGGTCTCGCCGAACCGCCAGGGCAGGCGGCGCAGGACGAAGCCAGGATCGACGGTCTCCGCCCCCTTGACCGTCACCGGTCCGAACCGGGATTCCGGGCCGAGGTCGAAGCGCAGTGTCACAGTCATCTTCTTGGTATCGCGGTCGATCAGGACGGTGCGGTCGCCGGAGGAGGCCAGCGGATGGCCGCGCTCCTGCAGCATCCGAAGCACCGCGGCTTCAGCCGCGATTACCTCTGCCGACCGGGCCTGCGCACCGGCCTCCAGGCCGATCCGCCGCTGCGGCAGATCGATCCCGATCGCGGGCGACGACTCGTCGAGTTTGCGGATGTCAACCGCCGCCACCGTGTAGGCGACTCCGGGCTCCGCGGCGACAACCACCACGGGCGGGTCGGACGCTGCCGCGCCCGGCCTTATGTCCGCGACGAAGACGGCATCATAGTAGCCGAGCGACCGGGCCGCCGCTTCAAAGCGCTCCAGGTCGTCGTCGACCCGCCGGCGCAACGCGGCACGCGACGGCGGCGGGTCGTCGACCTTCGACAGCAGGGTCGAACTGTCGCGCACCAGCCCGTTGAGTTCACCCGCCTCACCCAAGCCCTCGAACTCGAATGATAACCCGGCAGCCGACTGGGAGGCTAT
>CAYNFA010000492.1:0-3844 GCA_964396345.1 uncultured Thalassobaculum sp. | reverse complement strand
AGGGCGACAACGTCGTGCTGGTCGCGGAACTTGATGGCGGCGTGGTCGGTTGTCTGCAGATCACCTTGATCCACGGCATCAGCCGGCTCGGCGCCACGCGCGCGCAAGTCGAGGGCGTGAGAGTGGCCGCTGCAGCCCGCGGACGCCGGGTCGGTGAGCGTTTGATGCGCGAGGCGATGGTCCGGGCGCGGGCGCGCGGTGCCTCGGTGATGCAGTTGACGACCGACCACCGCAGGATCGACGCTCACCGCTTCTACGAACGTCTGGGTTTCGTCGGGAGCCATCTCGGAATGAAGAAGGAACTGGGATGACCTTCGGACAGACTCGGCGACGCACCTGAGCGTTCACCAACCGCTAACCTTCCGCCGTCACTATACGGTGGGAAAGAGCCGCGCGGGACGCGCGCGGAACCGAGAGGACGGGCGATGCTCTACCACATGCACGAGATGACCCGCTTGGCGATGATGCCTTGGCGCAACGCCGCCCAGATGGCGCGGATGTTCGCGGCCGCGCCATGGAATCCGCTATCCTACACCCCGTATGCCCAACAGGTCATGGCCGGAGCCGAGGTGTTCGAGCGTGTGACGCGCCGCTACGGCAAGCCGGAATGGGGGCTTCCGACCACCGAGATCGACGGCCGCGAAGTGGCGGTCGTCGAGGAGGCGGTGATCAAGCGATCGTACTGCCACCTTATCCACTTCAAGCGCGAGATCGTCCGCGAGGACCCGAAGGTCCTGGTGGTGGCCCCACTGTCCGGGCACTTCGCCACGCTGCTGCGCGGCACCGTGGAGGAAATGCTCCCCGACCACGAGGTCTACATCACCGACTGGCAGGACTGTCGGACCATCCCGAACGGAGCGGACCGGTTCAATCTCAACGATTACATCGACTACGTGATCGACTTCCTGCATTTCCTCGGCCCTAACACCCACGTGATCGCGGTCTGCCAGCCGAGCGTCCCGGTGGTCGCCGCGGTGTCGGTCATGTCGGGATGGGGCGACCTCTGCGTTCCCGCCTCGATGACGCTGATGGGCGGGCCGATCGACACGCGCCAGAACCCGACGGCCGTCAACAAGTTGGCCGAAGAGCACGATTTCGAATGGTTCGAGAAGAACGTTATCGCCACGGTTCCCCCGCCCTATCCGGCCGCTGGCCGGCGCGTCTATCCCGGCTTCATCCAGTTGACGAACTTCATTTCGATGAACCTGGACCGACACATGCAGTCGTTTCACGAATTGTTCGACCATCTGGTCCGCGGCGACGACGAGGAGGCCGACAAGCGGACCGCCTTCTATGACGAGTATCTTGCGGTGATGGACTTGCCGGCGGAGTTCTACCTGCAGACCATCAAGACGGTGTTCAAGGAGCACTCCCTGCCAAAAGGCGAGATGATCCACCGCTGGCATCCGGTGCGGCCGGAAGCCATCACCAGGACCGCGATCCTGTGCGTCGAGGGAGAACTGGACGATATTTCGGGTGTTGGTCAGACCCGCGCCACACTGGACCTGGCGACGTCGCTGCCCGATGACATGAAGAAGTATCATCTACAGAAGAACGTCGGTCACTACGGCATCTTCAACGGCGGGCGCTGGCGACGGGAGATCGCGCCGGCCGTAAAGGCGTTCATCCGCGAGCACGATCATCGACTCGGCGCGCGTAAGTCCAGACTGAAGGCAGTGGGCTGAAAGCCTTGCGATCTGCCTTGCCGGGAAAATGTGTGCTCGATAATCTCGGCAACGGGACTTCGCGTGACTTGGGGCCTGACGATGTATTTTTCATGCATGCACAAGGTATTCGACCGTGAGCATGTCACTAAGATTGGGAGGTACTTTTTGGAAGGTCGTTCCAGGCCGAGGAAAATTCAGCTTCGCGGTCTGATGTTTTCGGATGATGAACAATCGAAGAATGTCGGATATTTTTTGGTGAAGCAGTTCTGGGCGTCGCAAATTCCAGGACAGTTCAAGGCAGCAACCGGCCACGATCCTCTGCTCTTATTGCAAATTTGTACTTTACGGTACCATAACGCGGCTCGGCCGGCCTCCCTGGTGCCCTGGCACCTTGACGCCAAATTCTACGGCTTCGACGTGCCTTTCTGGACCGTCTGGGCCCCTTTCGTCGCGATCGGCACCGACGCGCCGGGCCTTGAGTTCAGCCTGCGTGACACCGGCGAAGCCGATCCCGAGCATATCCGCGACTTCTGGAGCCGGGTTGTTCCCAACGCAGAAGGAAGCGTCGCGATAGCCAGTTCAGACCTCGCGGCGTTCCACGATGACGAGTACTTCAGCCTGCTATCCAAGAGCCTGTACCCGGGCGACGCCTTTGTTTTCGACCAGTTTGTCCTGCACCGAACCCAGGTCCTGCCCTCCCCTCACAAGGAGCGGATCGCCATCGAGTACCGGATTTCTTCGACAACCCGGTTTCCAGGCTCGATCGAGCCCGAAACCATGAGCGCCTATCTGGTCTGCTACCAGAATGGGGACGGTGACATTGTCGTGACGTCCTTCACCGATCACTTCAAGGATCAGATCGCGGGCAAGACGGCATAAGAGCGCCCCTTGGGAGCCGAAAACGTCGAGAGAGGGCGCAACCCGCCTCAGTCGCCGCTGCCATCCCGAAGTCCCTTGACGAAGTCCGGCAGTCCCACCAGCCGCTCGCGCCTGAGGCGTTCAGCCGCCAGGATCGCCCGCACCGCGGTGGTGCTGCGGTCGATATCGTCGTTGAGGATGATGTACTGATACTCCGGGTAGTGGCTGATCTCGTCTGCAGCCTTGGCCATCCGCGTCGCCACCACCTCGTCGGAGTCCTGAGCCCGGGTGCGCAACCGACGTTCCAGTTCCCGGGTCGACGGCGGCAGGATGAACACGCTGGCCAGGTCGCGCGAGGCGCCGTCCTGGATCTGCTGGGTACCCTGCCAATCGATGTCGAACAGAACGTCGCTCCCCGACCTCAGCGCCTCCTCGACCGGGAGGCGCGGGGTCCCGTAGTAGTTGCCGAACACCTTGGCGTGCTCCAGCAACTCGCCGCGGTTCACCATCAGGTTGAACTCGGTCGGATCCACGAAATAGTAGTCACGGCCGTCGACCTCGCCCGGACGACGCGGCCGGGTGGTGGCCGAGACCGACATCACCAGGTTCGGCTCCGCCTCCAGCAGCCGGCGCGAGATCGTCGACTTGCCTGCCCCAGACGGGGACGACAGCACCAGCATCAGCCCGCGTCGCGTGATCGCCACCGCCCGTCCCCCAGCCTACTCGACGTTCTGGATCTGCTCGCGAAACCGCTCGATCCGGGTCTTGAGCTCGACCCCGATGCCCGTCAACGCCAGATCGATCGCCTTCGAACAAAGCGTGTTGGCCTCGCGGTTCAATTCCTGGCATAGGAAATCGAGTTTCCGGCCGATCGCCCCTCCCTCGGTCAGCAACTCCCGGCAGGCGGCGACGTGGGCGACCAGGCGGTCAGTCTCCTCGCGCACATCGGCCTTGGTGGCGAGCAGCGCCAACTCCTGGATCATGCGCTCCTCAGGCACTGGCGGCGACGCCTCCAGCAGCAGCGCCAGTTGCTCGGCCATGCGCCTGCGCAACGCTGCCGGCTGCGACTCCGCGGCCGCCGTGGCCTGGGCCGTCAGGTCGGCCATCTCGTCGAGGTGGGTCTCGACCATGGCCTTGAGCTTGGCACCCTCGCGGCCGCGGGCCTCCACCAGCCCATCGAGCGCGCGGTCGAGGTCGGCCATGGCCGGAGCCTCCAGGGCGGCGATCACGCCGGCATCGGCGACACGCTCGACCAGCTCTACGACGCCGCGGATGGCGAGCACCCGGTGGCTCAGTTCCTTGCTCCTGCCTGCGACGGC
>CAYNFA010000491.1:0-3846 GCA_964396345.1 uncultured Thalassobaculum sp. | reverse complement strand
GGGCCTCGATCGCGGCGCGCAGATCGGGCGGTCCGGTCACGACGCGGGCGCGGGTGAGGGCCATGCGCTCCCAGGTCCAGGCGTCCTCGGCGTGGTACTTCTCGAACGCCGCCAGGCTGGTGGCGACGGGGCCCTTGTTGCCGGTCGGGCGCAGCCGCATGTCGATCTCGTAGAGCGCACCCTCGGCGGTCTTGGCCGACAGCGCCGAGATCAGCCGCTGCCCCAGGCGGATCGTGTACGCCGACGTCATCAGCGGCTTGCTTCCGTCGGATTCGCGGTCGAGCGGGGTATCGTACAGGAACACCAGGTCGAGGTCGGAGCCGTGGGTTAGCTCGCGGCCGCCGTACTTGCCGAGCGCGAGGACGGCGATCGCCGGGGAGGTGCCGCCCGGCAGACGCCCGTGGCGCTCGGCGAACTCCGTCTCGACCGCCGGCAGCAGCGCGCGGATGGTGGCGTCGGCGATGTCGGAGAACGTCTCGCCGGCATGGTCGGCGTCCAGGTGTGCGCGGATGATCTGCACGCCGACCTGGAAACGCCGGTCGCCGGTCCAGCGCCGGGCGGTGTCGAGCGCCACCTCGTAGTCGTCGACCGAGCCCAGATGGCGCTCCAACTCCCGCGTCAGGGTGTCGGCGTCGGGCAGCGGTCGCATCACGTCGTGGGTCAGGACCCCCTCGAACAGCGCCGGTTCGCGGCCGAGCTGGGAGGCCAGCGACGGCGCCATGCCCAGGATCTCGGCCATTACCTCGATCAGCGCCGGGTTGGCGTGGAACAGGCTGAACAGCTGCACCCCGGCCGGCAGCGCCTCCAGGAAACGGTCGAAGCGGCGGAAAGCCTGGTCGGGCTGCGGCATCCGCCCAAGCGCTTCCAGCAGCGCCGGGATCAGCTCGGTGAGGAGCTGGCGTGCCCGCTCGCTGCGGGTCGCCCGTGTGCTGCCGCGGTGCCAGTTGCGGATCGTCTCGGCGACGGCGCCTGGGTCCTCGAAGCCGAGCCCGGCCAGCGTGGCGACGGTTTCGGGGTCGTTCTCGCTGCCGGTGAAGACCAGGCTCCCGGCCTCGCGGGTCGGAATGGACAAGGCCGGGGCCTCCTCGAACAGATGGGCGTAGTGATAGGCGACGGTGTGCAGATGATGGGCGAGATCGCCCCGGAACCCCTTGGGGTCGTCGTAGCCGAGAAAGGCGGCGAAGCGGTCCAGCTCGGCCGGGTCGTCCGGCAGGATCTGGGTCTGCTTGTCGTCGACCATCTGCAGACGGTGCTCGACCTTGCGCAGGAAGCGGTAGGCGAGCTTGAGGGCGTTCGCCACCTCGCCGCGCAGCCGGCCGGCGTCGACCAGGGCGGCCAGCGCGTCCTCGGTGCCGCGCACCCGAAGCCGGGCGTCCCGTCCCCCCCAGATGAGCTGCTGGGTCTGGGCGAAAAACTCGATCTCGCGGATGCCGCCGCGCCCGAGCTTGACGTTCTGGCCCTCGGCCTTGATGACCGCGCCCTTCTTGTGCGCAGCAATCTGGCGCTTGATGGAGTGCACGTCCTGGATGGCGGCGAAGTCCAGGTGACGGCGCCAGACGAACGGCCTGAGGGCGCGCAGGAAGGCGGCCGAGGAGTCGGGATCGCTGGCCACCGGGCGCGCCTTGATCATGGCGGCGCGCTCCCAGTTCTGTCCCATGCTCTCGTAATAGGTCTCCGCCGCGGTCATCGATACGGCCGGAGGGGTCGAGTTCGGATCGGGGCGCAGCCGGAGGTCGGTGCGGAACACATAACCGTCCGCCGTCCTCTCCTCCATCAGCTTGACCATCGTGCGGGTGGCGTTGACGAAGGCTTGGCGCAGCTCGGTGTGGTCGGCGTACACCGGCAGCGCGTCGTCGTAGAGCACGATCAGGTCGATATCGCTGGAGTAGTTCAGCTCACGCGCCCCGAACTTGCCCATCGCCAGGCACACCAGCCCGGATCCCGTGATCGGGTCGCCGACCGCCTCGAGCGGCAGCTTGCCGCGCCGGATCTGCTCCAGCAACGCGTGGCGCCACGAAGCCGCCAGCCCGCGCTCGGCGGTCTCGGAGATCGCACCGGTGACCTGCACCAGGTCCCAGAGGCCGGCGATGTCGGCCAGTGCCACCGCGACTGCCGCGCGGCGTTTGGCGACGCGCAGCGCCTTCATCACCGCGTCGACCCCGTCGGCCGGGTCGATCGCTTCGAAGTCCCGCCAGATCCGCGCGGTCGCCGCGTCGATGCCGTCGCGCAACGCGGCGACCACGAACGCCTGCTCGCGCAGCAGCTCGCGGGTGAGGTAGGGACTGTGGGCGACGATGCCCTCGATCAGGGCACGCGTCCCGGGGCATTCCAGCGCCGCGGCCGCGGTATCGCGGTCTTCGGAACCGGTCAGTTCCACCGCGCGTTCCCGCCAGCGCTCGAGGCCGACGCGAACAGCGTTCGCGTCGGTGGGGACCGGCGGGGTCCGAGGCTGCAGCAGGAAGCTCAAAGCGGTCTCTGGGGCAGGTTGGAGGTCGCAGGGAGAGTGCGGAGATCCCTGGGCCGCGGTCAAGACGGGGCGTCGTCGGACAGGGAGTTACGTGCTATCACCACACGCTGCCATCATGTCTCCTGCGGGGTTTCGAACCCGTGATTCATCGCATCGCCGTCGTCTGCCTCGAGATCGCGCTGGCGCTCGTCGTCGGCGTGGTCCTGGCGGGATCGGTCCTGGCCTGGCGGTTGTCCGAAGGGCCGATCATCCTCGACGGACTGCGCCCCTACGTCGAAGCGATGCTCAGCCCGCCGGGCGCCGCCCTGCGCGCCGAGGTGGGCGGTACCGAGATCTCCTGGCGCGGCTGGGACCGCGCCCTGGAAGTGGTCGCCCGTGACGTGGCCGTGCTCGAGCCGGACGGCGCGGTGCGGGTACGCGTCGGGTCGGTGGCGGTCGCGCTGAGCCCGAAGGCGTTGATCGCCGGCCGCCTCGCGCCGAGACGGATCAACGTCCTCGACCCGCGAATCACGGTGGCGCGAACCGGGGATGGCGGCTGGCGGCTGATGCCGGAGTCCGACGACACAGGCGGCGACTTCGACCTGGCCGGGCTGCTGCGGTCGTTTGCCGACGCCGAGCCCGGGGGACCGCTGTCCGACCTGCTCGAAATCGACGTGTCGGGGGCGCGCATCCGACTGGTCGACGGCCAGCGCGGCGTCACCCTGGCCGCCGAGGGGGTGTCGGCGGCGCTGCGGCGCACCGCCCTCGGGCTGACCTTCAACGGCCGCGGGACACTGTCGTGGGATGGCGGCGTCCGGACGCCGGTTGACCTGCACGGCGACTATCGACGCGGCGACGGCGTGGTGCGGGTGGAGGCCCGCACCAGTCGCGTGCCGATCGACGCGCTCGCCAGCCTTCACCCCTCGCTGACCGCGCTCGCCGGCATCAAGCTGCCGGTGGGTGGCGTCGTCAGGGCGGCCGCGGGGCTCGACGGCAAGGGCCTGACCGGCTCCGCCGAGCTCACCGTCGGGGCCGGCAGCGTCGCGGTCGTCGGTCTGATGGACCGGCCGGTCGAAATCGCGGGTGCCACGGTGGGCTTGGCGGTGGCACCCGACCTCGACGCGGCCGAGCTGACCGCCGCCATCGACCTGTCCGGGCCGACGCTCACGCTGACCTCGACGGCGGTGCGCAGCGGGACAGGCTACAGCGTCACCCTGGACGGCGCCGCCGAGGACCTGCCGGTCGACGACCTGGAACGCTTCTGGCCGGAAAGCGTGGGGCCGCCGGCGCGCGAGTGGGTGACCCGGAATCTGCGCGACGGCGTGGTGCCCAGAGCCAGCGTGCGCGCCGAGGCGTGGCTGGATCCGGTCGACCCGGGCACATTCCGGCTCGACGACCTC
>CAYNFA010000490.1:0-3862 GCA_964396345.1 uncultured Thalassobaculum sp. | reverse complement strand
GCATCGGCACCATCCTGAACGTCAATGGCGGCCGCTGAGTCGGAGCCGAAGGCTCCGGATCACGGCCCGCTGGCCCGATACCGGACCCGGGTGGCATCCGGCGAGCTGAAGACCGACAGCGACCAGCAGGCGGCGGTTGCCCGCCTGGACGAGCTGTCGCGGACGGTGGACGGCTGGCAGGCGCGCTCGGCGTCGGCCGGCGGCTGGCTGTCGAAGCTCGGGCTGCGCCGTTCCGGGGACGTCTCCGCGCCGACCGGCGTCTACCTGTTCGGGCCGGTCGGCCGCGGCAAATCGATGCTGATGGACCTGTTCTGCGACGCCGCGCCGGTGGCCGCCAAGCGTCGGGTGCACTTCCACGAGTTCATGCAGGAGGTGCACGGCCTGATCCACCGGTTCCGCCAGCAGGGCGAGGCCGGCGACTCGCCGATTCTCGAGGCTGCCGTGGCCGTGGCCGACCAGGTCTCGCTGCTGTGCTTCGACGAGATGGAGGTGCGGGACATCGCCGACGCGATGATCCTGTCGCGGCTGTTCACGGCGCTGTTCGAGCGCGGGGTGGTGGTGGTGACGACGTCGAACCGCCCGCCCGACGGGCTGTACAAGGGCGGCCTGCACCGCGACCGGTTCCTGCCGTTCATCGAGTTGTTGAAGGACCGTCTGGATGTGGTCGACCTCGGCGACGGGACCGACTACCGCCGCGACCGCCTGGTCGGCGAGCGGCTGTTCGTCACCCCCGCCGACGCCGCCGCGCGCGCCCAGCTCGACCGGCTGTTCGCCGACCTGACCGGCGGCGCCACCCCGGAGCCCGACAGCGTGGTGGTGCACGGCCGCGAACTGGCGGTGCCGGCGGCGGCCAAGGGCGTCGCCCGGTTCGGGTTCGCGGATCTGTGCGCCCGGCCGCTCGGCCCGGCCGATTTCCTGGCGATAGCCCGGCGCTACCGGGCGGTGCTGATCGACGACGTGCCGCGCATGACCGACGCCATCCGCGACCGCGCCCGACGCTTCATGATGCTGATCGACGCCCTCTACGAGCGCCGGGTGTCGCTGGTCTGCTCGGCCGAGGCGGAGGCCGCCGAGCTGTACGCCGGCACCGACTGGGGCTTCGAGTTCGACCGCACGGTGTCGCGGCTGATGGAGATGCGCTCGGCCGACTACTTCGCCGAGCCGCACCGGTCGTAACGCCTCGGACGGCGGCCGCTACGCCGCTACAGTGAGCCGAAGGCCGAGTGCCTTCATGACCTTGGCGACGGTCGCGAACTCAGGATTGCCGTCCGGCGACAGCGCCTTGTACAGGTTGGTCCGGCCGAGTCCGGCGGCCCGCGCGATCTCGGTCATTCCCTTCGCGCGTGCGACACCGCCCAACGCCGCCCTCAACAGGTCGGGATCACCATCCTCCAGAACGGCATCGAGGTAGGCGGCGATGTCTTCCTTGGTTTCCAGGCTCTCGGCGGCATCCCAGCGGTGCGTCTTGCGCGTCGTCATGTCGACCTCATTGGAACTCGCCTGTCATTTCGATCGCATTCGCGATATCGCGTTTCTGGGTTCGCTTGTCGCCTCCGCACAGCAAGATGACGACAGCGTCGCCATGCCGGACGAATTACAGCCGATACCCCGGGCCGTAGTCGATCCGTAGCTCCGACCCGCCGCGGCCGACCGGTTTCACGTCACCGGGGTTGCCGAGCGACAGCCGCCGGATGCGCACCATGATCCGGGCTCGCGCTTGCCTGTCCCGCAAGCTCGAGAACCAATCCGCGACACATCCGTCTGACGGACCTCGGTCATCGCGAATTGTCTTCTGTAGAAGACATTGCGTCAAGACCTGGCCGCGAGTGTCTCGCCAAGGTCGCCGCTGCCGGCCCCCTCCGGCCGGCGCCATCGTCACGCCGACTGACGGCCGACCACGGGCCCGATGTAGTCCGACAGTCTTCTCGACCGTCCGTCCGGCACCGATGGCGGTGCTCACAGACCTTCGTTGAAATCATCCAGGAGCGCGGCGATGCGGGCTTCGTCGGCCTGGTCCATGATCGCACGGGCGCGCTGGGTGGCGGGGCCGGCGGCCAGCCGGCGGATGCGCTGCTTGACGCGCGGCAGGGCGGTTCCGGCCATCGACAGCTCGCGCACCCCGAGCCCGACCAGCAGCGGCGCGTAGCGGGGGTCGCCGGCGATCTCGCCGCACACGCTGACCGGGATGCCGTTGCGCAGGGCGGCCTCGACGGTGAACTGGATCAGACGCAGCACCGCCGGATGCAGCGGGTTGTACAGGTCGGCGACCTGCTCGTCGCCGCGGTCGATGGCGAGGGTGTACATGGTCAGGTCGTTGGTGCCGAGCGCCAGGAAGTCGCATTCCCGCGCCAGCGCGTCGGCGGTCAGCGCTGCCCCCGGCACCTCGATCATGATCCCGAGCGCCGGCACCGGTTTGGCGATCCTGACCTTGCGGCGCTTCAGCTTGGCCACAACCCGCGCCAGGATGGTGCGCACCGCGCGAACCTGCCCCACCGACGAGATCATCGGCAGCAGGATCCGCACCGGACCGTGCGCGCCGGCCCGCAGGATCGCCGCCAACTGGGTCTCCAGCAGCTTCGGCTCCTTCAGCGCCAGCCGGATCGCCCGCAGCCCGAGCGCCGGGTTGGCCGACACCGCGATGCGCTCGCCGAGGGCGGTCGCCAGCTTCTCGCCGCCGACGTCGAGGGTGCGGATCGTCACCGGCGCCCCGCGCATCGATTCCACGATCTGCCGCAGGGTGGCGTACTGCTCGTCCTCGCTCGGCAGGTCCGGGCGGTTCATGAACTGGAACTCGGTGCGCAGCAGGCCGACGCCTTCGGCGCCGCCGTGGTGGGCGGTGTCCGTGTCGCGTGGCAGCTCAACGTTGGCCAGCAGGGCAACGCGCACGCCGTCGGTGGTCGTTGCCGGCAGGGTGCGCAGCCGTTCGAGCTGGCGCCCGAGGCGTTTGCGAGCCTCGGCCATGCGGCGGTAGTCGGCGAGCGTCGCGGGGTCGGGGTCGACGATGATGCGGCCGGCCTCGCCGTCGACGATCAGCTGCACCCCGGACCGCACCCGGGTCGCCACCGCGGTAACCCCGAGCACCGCCGGGATGCCCATGGACCGCGCCATGATCGCGGTGTGGCTGTCGGCGCCGCCCAGGGCGGTCGCGAACCCGGCGACCATCGACGGGTCCATCAGGGCGGTGTCGGCGGGGCTCAACTCCTCGGCGACCACGATGCTGCCGGGCGGCAGGACCGAGAAGGCGTGGTAGGGGGTGGCGGTCAGATGCCGCAGGATACGATCGCCGACGTCGCGGACGTCCTGGCCGCGCGACGCCAGATAGGCGTCGCCGACCGCCTCCAGGCCGCGCACCAACTCGCCCACGACCGCCTGGACCGCCGCCTCGGCGTTGATCGAGCGGGTCCGGATCGCCGCCTCGACGCCACCCGCCAGCCGGCTCGATTCCAGCATCGCGCCATGCGCGTCCAGCAGCGGGCCAAGCTCCGCCAGCACCGAGTCCGGGAGCGCCTCGGCCTTGCGGCGCAGCTTGCGGATCTGCCGACGGGCCTTGCCGATCGCCGCCCGGAAGCGCTCGATCTCGGCGTCGACAGCGTCCGGATCGATGGTGAACTCGGGAACCTGGGCGATGCCGCTTTCCAGGACATAGGCGGGTCCGACCGCGATCCCCAACGAAACCCCGATACCGTCGAACGCCACCAGGCCGCTGGCGGCGCGGCGCGAAGCCTCAGTCTTCATCGAACTTGCCGTCGACCAGCAGGGCGATCGCCGACGCCGCGGCCCGGGCGTCGACGCCTTCGGCGGTGACCTCGATCGAGCAGCCGGGCGCCGCGGCCAGCATCATCAGCCCCATGATCGACCGGCC
>CAYNFA010000489.1:0-3866 GCA_964396345.1 uncultured Thalassobaculum sp. | reverse complement strand
CGACGCCATCTATTTCGGCTCGGCCGGCGACCCGCACCTGCCGGACCACATCACCCTCTGGGGGTTGCGCCTCAAGATCTGCCAGACCCTCGACCAGTACGCCAACGTCAGGCCGTCCCGGTTGCTGCCGGGGATCGATGGCCCGCTGAAAGGCGTGGGTCCCGACCGGCTGGACTGGGTGATCGTGCGCGAGAACTCCGAAGGCGAGTATTCCGGGGCCGGCGGACGGGTGCACCAGGGGCTCCCGGAGGAGGTAGGCCTCGACGTTTCGGTGTTCACGCGGGTCGGTGTGGAGCGCATCCAGCGCTACGCCTTCGAGTTGGCCCGCAGCCGGCCGCGAAAGCTGCTGACGCTGGTGACGAAGTCGAACGCCCAGCGCCACGGCATGGTGTTCTGGGACGCGGTGTTCGACCGGATCAGGGGCGACTATCCCGATGTCCGCACCGACAAGATGCTGGTCGACGCCATGACGACCCGGATGGTCCTGAAGCCCGAGAGCATCGACACGGTCGTGGCCACCAACCTGCACGCCGATGTGCTGTCGGATCTTGCGGCCGCGCTGTCGGGATCGATGGGCATCGCCCCCACCGGCAACCTGCGCCCGGAGCGCGACGGCCCGTCGATGTTCGAGCCGATCCACGGTTCCGCCTTCGACATCATGGGCAAGGGTATCGCCAACCCGATCGGCTCGTTCTGGAGCGCCGCGATGATGCTGGAGCATCTCGGCGAGGCGGCGGCGGCGGCGCGCCTGATGACCGCTATCGAGCGCGTCACCGCCGCCGGCGAGGCGATGCCGAGGGATCTGGGTGGCACGGCGACGACCCGCGAGGTCACCGACGCCGTGCTGGCCGCCCTGCGCCTGGAGAACGCCTGAAGTCCGCGCCGTGACGCCCCCGCGCGCTGAGCGGGGAACGGCAGGCGCCGGCCGACGTTGCTCCTTCGTGTCGGTCTCCGACTTGGAGGGAAGCATGAAGCTTCGGTGGGCGGTGGTCCTGTCCGGAATGGCGGCTGCGGCCGTGGGCGGCGCGTTAGCCGGTGTGCCGGCAATGCTGGCCTTGCAACAGGCCGAGTTTGCTGCGGGTTCCGCCCCGTCGCGGCACCTGGAGGTTTCCCGCCGGGCGGTGCTCACGTCGACCGAGGGGGTGATCGTCGATCTGGGACGCCGCACCGAGCAGCTCAACATGCTTTCGGAGTTGCTGGCCGAAGCCGCTGGCGAGGACAGCTGGCGGCCTCTGGGGGCGGGCGGGGTATCCTTCACCCCATCCGAGCGCCGCAGGACGAGCGACGCCGCTCGCTGAATGGCCGTGCCATATTTATATTTGTGCAACATTGGCGCCTTTGCACAAACCAGCGGCACCCTGCAGCGCAACATTCATCACGCGACCGGCTAACCTCTGAGCTACATATTTAAGTTAAATCAGATGGTTAAATACCCTTCGATGTTGGGGCATGCCTTTTGCACTGCGAAAGGAACGCGGGTGTCGGCTGCCCGTGAATCAACAGAGGAGGCGGGGAGTGAAGACACACTTCCAGAATCGATTGGCGGCGGCGGCGATCGCGGCGGGAACTCTGCTCGGGGCCCAGGCGGTGTCGGCCCAGGAGACCATCAAGGTCGGAATCCTGCATTCCCTTTCGGGCACCATGGCGATCAGCGAGACCACGCTGAAGGACGTCATGTTGATGCTCATCGAGCAGCAGAACGCCAAGGGCGGCCTGCTTGGCAAAAAGCTTGAGGCAGTGGTGGTCGACCCGGCCTCGAACTGGCCGCTGTTCGCCGAGAAGGCGCGCGAGTTGGTCGCCGGCGAGAAGGTCGCCGCGGTGTTCGGTTGCTGGACCAGCGTGTCGCGCAAGTCCGTGCTGCCGGTGTTTGAGGAACTGAACAGCCTGCTGTTCTACCCGGTTCAGTACGAGGGCGAGGAGAGCCAGCGCAACGTGTTCTACACCGGCGCGGCGCCGAACCAGCAGGCGATCCCGGCGGTCGACTATCTGCGTGACGTCGAGGGCGTGACCCGCTGGGTCCTGGCCGGGACCGACTATGTCTACCCGCGCACCACCAACAAGATCCTCGAGACCTACCTCAAGGATAGCGGTGTGCCGGCCGAAGACATCATGATTAACTACACGCCATTTGGGCACTCCGACTGGCAGACCATCGTGGCCGAGATCAAGAAGTTCGGCTCGGCGGGCAAGAAGACCGCCGTCGTGTCGACGATCAACGGCGACGCCAACGTGCCGTTCTACAAGGAACTGGCCAACCAGGGCATCAAGGCCGAGGACATCCCGGTCGTGGCGTTCTCGGTCGGAGAGGAGGAACTGGCGGGCATCGACACCGGCCCGCTGGTCGGCCATCTGGCGGCTTGGAACTACTTCATGTCGGTCGACGCTCCGGAGAACGCCGCGTTCATCAAGGCTTGGCAGGCGTTCACCAAGAATGACAAGCGCGTCAGCAACGACCCGATGGAAGCCCATTACATCGGCTTCAACATGTGGGTCAAAGCGGTCGAGAAAGCCGGCACCATCGATCCCGACGCGGTCATCGACGCCATTGTCGGCGTCGCTGTGCCGAACCTGACCGGCGGCTACTCGGCGATGATGCCGAACCACCACATCACCAAGCCCGTCCTGATCGGCGAAATCCAGGGCAACGGCCAGTTCGACGTGGTGTGGAAGACCTCCGGGCTGGTGGTCGGCGACGAGTGGTCCGACTTCCTGCCGGACTCCAAGCCGCTGATTGCCGACTGGCGCAAGCCGATGTCGTGCGGAAACTTCAACACCGTCACCGGCAAGTGCGGCGGCAAGGGCACCTGAGCCCCGACCTCGCGTGACTTCGCGGGTGCGTCCCCGGAGCGGGCGATACCGCTCCGGGGACCACCCGGCCATCCCCTCCCGCGTTCGAGCCCGATCGGTGAAGGAGACTTGCCCATGGCCACCGATCCGTCCTTCGGGGCCGTTCTTCGGCGCAGCCTCGTGGCGTTTGTCTTGCTGTTGGGCCTTGCGGTTCAGGCCGCCGCCGACACCGATACCCTGTCTGCCAGGATCACCGCGCTTGCCAACGGCGACTTCGCTACCAAGGAGGCGATCATCGTCGAACTCGCGGCGATGGGTGATGCCGCGGCGGTACCGGCGCTGCTCGCGTTCGGCAACGGCGACCTGCAGATCCGCAAATCGGATCGCAAGGTGATCATCGCGGTGCGCGACGGCAACCTCCTGAAGGCGGTCGATCCGGTTACCGGGGCCGACCTCGGCGCCGTCGATTCGGGAGCTCTCGACCGCATCCGCGTCAACAACAACCTGCGGCGGGCGCTGCGCGCGGCAGTCGGGTCGCTGACGCTGCTTAGCAAGGACGTCACGGTCCGTCGCCGGGCCGCCGAGTCGGTGTTCAAGAGCCTCGACCCCACCGCGCTGGAGACCCTGGACCAGGCAATCCAGGTGGAGACCGACGAGCGCGTGCGCCGGCTCATGGTGCAGGCGCGGGCGGCGGCGATCCTCCAGACCGACAGGCCGGAGACCGAGAAGCTCGAAGCGGTCGCGATCATCGCGGAGCGCGGTGACCAGGACGCCCGCGGGGTGCTGTCGGCGGTCGCCACATCGTCCGAGGGCGAGGTCAAGACCAGGGCGTTGGCAGCGATCGCGCTGATCGAGCAATCCCTGGTGATGTGGGAGGCCGGCCAGAACATCTGGTACGGGATCTCCCTGGGCTCGGTCCTGCTGCTCGCCGCCATCGGTCTCGCGATCACTTTCGGGGTGATGGGCGTGATCAACATGGCCCACGGTGAAATGGTCATGATCGGCGCCTATGTGACGTTCGCCGTCCAGGAGGTGATCCGGACGTCGGCGCCGTGGCTGTTCGACGCGTCGCTCCTGAT
>CAYNFA010000488.1:0-3878 GCA_964396345.1 uncultured Thalassobaculum sp. | reverse complement strand
CGTTACCGATCGCCGCGGCTTCCTGCGCGGTCTCGCCTGTGCCGGCGGGTTGACGCTGGCCGGGTTGCCGGCGGCGCGGCCGGCATCGGCGGGTATCGAGCTTGCCGTCGCCTACCCCGAGATCCTGAAGTTCGACGTTACCCGCAACGGCTCGACGCTCGGCGTTGTGATGGAGCGGTTCGGCCGCGATGGCGGCGACGCGATCACCGAGGTGTTTATCGACTTCCGGGTCGATCTCGCCCTGATCACGCTGTATCGCTACGAGCACCGCTCGAAGGAACGCTGGCGTGCCGGAAAGCTGGTGGCGCTCGACACCGTGACCAACGACAACGGCAAGGCGCAGCGGGTGGTTGCCAAGCCGGTTGCCAACGGCCTGCAGATCGATGGCCAGAGTGGCCGGATACTGGCGCCGGCCGACATTCTGCCATCGAGCTACTGGCACCCGCGCTTCGTCGAGCAGCGGCGGATGCTGGACAGCCAGCTTGGCCGGATCGTGGACTTCACCATCACCGAGGTCGGGCGCGAGACCGTGACCGCGCTCGGCCGGCCGGTTGATTGCAGCCGCTACGCGATGCGCGGCGGGATCGACCTGGACTTCTGGTACGACGACCGCCGCGTCTGGCAGAAGATGAGCTTCACCTTCAAGGGTGCGGTCATCGACTACACGCGGGTGGCCCCGACCGCCTCGGACAGCCTGCGGTTCGGCGCCGCGCTGATCGACGGCCGCAGGCTGCCGTCGGTGTGAGTCACGGAGCGGCCACGCTGCGGGTCGTTCTCGGCGACCAGCTCTGCCGCGGCATAGCCGCGCTCCGCGACCTGGATCCGGCGCGCGACGTCGTGCTGCTCGCGGAGGTCGCCGAGGAGACGACCTACGTCCGGCATCACCCCCAGAAGATCGTGTTCTTTCTGAGCGCGATGCGGCATTTCGCGGCCGAGCTCGCGGAGTCGGGCCTGACGGTCGACTACGTTCGTCTCGACGATCCCGGAAACACCGGCACGCTGCGCGGCGAGGTGGCGCGGGCGGTGGCCCGGCACGACGCCCAGGGGGTGGTCGCGACCGAGCCGGGCGAGTGGCGCCTCTGGCAGGACATGGCCGGCTGGGAGGCGGCGACCGGTGTGCCCGTGACGATCCGCGAGGACGACCGTTTCCTGTGCTCGCGCGAGGAATTCGCGACCTGGGCAAAGGGACGGCGGCTGTTCCGGATGGAGCACTTCTACCGGCTCATGCGGGCCCGCAGCGGTGTGCTGATGACGGGCGACGAGCCGGTCGGGGGACGCTGGAACCTGGACGCCGAGAACCGCCGCTCCCTGCCGCGCGACGTCGAGCCGCCGCCCATCCCGGCGATCGAGCCGGATGCCACGACCGCGGCGGTGATCGCGCTGGTCAGGTCGCGGTTCGCCGATCATTTCGGCGACCTGGACGGGTTCGGCTACGCCGTCACCCGCGCCGACGTCGAGGCGCTGTGGGAGCGTTTCGTGGTCGAGCGGCTGCCGGCGTTCGGCGATTACCAGGACGCCATGGCGCGCGGTCGGCCGTTTCTGTTCCACGCCGTGGTCTCGCCCTACCTGAACGTCGGCCTGCTCGACCCGCGGGCGATGCTGGCGCGCGTCGAGCGCGCCTTTCGCGACGGCGCGGTGCCGTTGAACGCCGCCGAGGGGTTCATCCGCCAGGTCCTCGGGTGGCGCGAGTACGTCCGCGGCATTTATTGGCACACCATGCCCGGCTACGCCGACCGCAACGCCTTTGCCGCCGATCGGGCGCTGCCGGCGTTCTTCTGGTCCGGGGACACCGACCTCGCCTGCCTCGCCGAGTGCATCGGCGACACCCGCCGGAACGCCTACGCGCATCACATCCAGCGGCTGATGGTGATCGGTAATTTCGCCCTGCTGATCGGCGCCGACCCGGCGGCGGTCAACCGGTGGTACCTTGAGGTCTACGCCGACGCGATCGAATGGGTGCAGCTTCCCAACACCCACGGCATGGTGCTGCACGCCGACGGCGGAATGCTCGGATCCAAGCCGTACGCGGCAAGCGGCCGCTACATCCAGCGGATGTCGGATTACTGTCAGCGTTGCCGCTACCGCCCGGACGTCGCGGTCGGACCGACGGCGTGCCCGTTCAACGCGCTCTACTGGCGCTTCATGATCCGCAACGCCGACCGGTTGCGCGGCAACCAGAGGATGGCGATGGTCTACCGCACGCTCGACCGGTTCACGCCGGAGAAGCGCGCGGCGATGCTCGAGCAGGCCGAGGGCTTCCTGGACCGGCTCGCGTGATCCGCGGACACCCACAGGAGATCGTCATGGACAGCCGAATCGTCTGGATCACCGGGGCCAGCAGCGGGATCGGCCAGGCCCTCGCCCGGCGCATGGCGGCCGCCGGCTGGACGGTGGCTGCCAGCGCGCGCGGCGCCGACGCTCTGGAGGCCCTGGCGGCGGAGCCGACCGCCGGCCGTATCCGCGCCTACCCGCTCGACGTCACCGACCACGCTGCCTGCCGCGCCGCGGTGGCGGCGATCGAGCGCGATCTCGGCCCCATCGGCACCGCGGTGCTGGCCGCCGGCACCCACGTGCCCACCGACGCCCGCGACTTTGACGTGGCCTCGATCCGGCAACTGGTCGAAATCAACCTGATGGGCGTGGTGCACGCCGTCGACGCGGTGCTTCCAGGCCTGATCGCCCGGCGCGGCGGGCGGTTGGCGATCGTGTCGAGCGTGGCCGGCTACCGGGGCCTGCCGAGTGCGGCCGGATACGGCGCCACCAAGGCGGCGCTGATCAACTTCGCCGAATCCCTCAAGTTCGACCTGGATCATTTTGGGGTGATCACCCAGGTGGTGTGCCCGGGCTTCGTGCGGACCCCGCTCACCGACCGCAACGATTTCCCGATGCCGTTCCTGATGGAGGTCGACGCCGCCGCCGAGCGGCTGTTCCGCGGCCTGCAGGGCATTTCCTTCGAGATCACCTTCCCGCGCCGGTTCGCGTTCATCCTGAAGCTGATCGGGATGCTGCCGTACCCGCTCTACTTCGCCCTGATGCGCCGGGCGACCGGCAAATGACCGGCTCGCCGCTGGATGCCGCGCCGGGTGTTGACCCGCGGGTTGTCGTCTTCGACGCCTATTGCCGCCTGTTCGAGGCCCTGGAGCCCGCCCGGCTCGACGAATTTCGCCCGCTCTGCACCGGCGACGTCCGTTTCGTCGACCCGTTCAACGACATCGCCGGGATCGACCGGTACGTTGCGTTGTTCCGGCACATGTACGGGGCGGTGACGGCACCGCGCTTCCGGATCGACGGCCGCGCCCTCGGCCCCGAGGCCGGTTACATCCGCTGGCGCTTCACCGGCGCCGTGCGAAGCCGGGAGGTGGTCATCGACGGCATGAGCGAGGTGCTGTTCGACGCCGACACCGGTCTTGTGCGCGCCCATGTCGACCACTGGGACGCCGGCGGCCAGGTGTACGCCCGGTTGCCGCTGTTCGGCGCGGTGGTGCGGGCGCTACGCCGCCTGTTCGCCGCCGGCGTCTGAAGCCGGCACGGCGGCACGGCCGCGGCCCGCCGCCGGCTTGCGGAAGAACAAAGTCACCGTGCCGAGTTCGATGCCGAACTTGGTGACCGACGCCCGGTTGATCAGCACCTCGTCGTCCTGCTGGAACATCCAGTCGGTGAACCGCACCTTCAGGTCGGTGCCGCCGACGTTGAGGATCATGTCGTAAGTCCAGGTCAGGGCCTTTCCCTCGACCACCCCTTCGGCGGTTCCGAGCACGTCGTCGGCCCGGCCGCGGTAGAGGTTGTCGCCGACCTTCTCGATCCGCCAGATCCGCTGGTCGACCTCGCCGTCGGCGTAAACGAAGTCCTCCACCATGGTCAGCGTCCGGCCGTCCCAT
>CAYNFA010000487.1:0-3884 GCA_964396345.1 uncultured Thalassobaculum sp. | reverse complement strand
CACCCCTGCCGATGCGCCGCTGGTGTTCACGCCATGCCGCCTGCACGCCGCCAAGGCGATCGACGTGCTGCTGCGGGCGTTGGCCCGCCTGGACGGCGTCTATTTGTGGGTCGCCGGCGACGGCCCCGACCGCGCCGCGCTTGCAGCGCTCGCCGACGAGCTGGGGGTGGCGTCGCGCGTGCGGTTCCTCGGCTGGCGGGTCGGCACCGGCGCGTATTTCCGGGCCGCGGATGTGGTGGCCTTTCCGTCCCGGCACGAGCCGTTTGGCACCGTCAGCCTGGAAGCCTGGGCGTACGGCAAGCCGCTGGTGACCACCAACGTCGACGGCCCCGCCGAACTGGTGCGCCCGGACGAGGACGCGGTGATGGTGCCACGCGACTCGGTCGCCGACCTAGCCGCCGGCCTGCGCCGCGTCATCGAGGACCGAGATCTCGCCGCGCGGCTGGTGGCCGCCGGGACCGCGCGCCACCGGGCGGAGTTCACCCGGGAGATCTGCGTGCGGAACTATCTGACGTTGTTCGACCGGCTTCGGTGATGCTAGTTGGTGTCGCCTCGCGGTGCCGGGCTGCCGCGGCCCGACAACCCCGACGCAGCGGAGAGGCTCGCCCCCGATGACCGATGCTGGTGAGACAGTGCCGAGCCCTCGGACAGGCTTCGACCGGCAGCCGCTGTCCGTGGTCGTACCGGTTTGCGACGAGGCCGATAGCATCCCGGTAGTGCTGTGCGAACTGCTGTCCAAGGCGGGGGCGGCTTACGATCTCGACGTCGTGGTGGTCGACGATGGCAGCCGCGACGGCTCGGCCGAGGTCGTCGCGGCGTTTGCCGACAGCGAGCCGCGGGTCCGGCTGATCCGGCACGCCCGGCGCTGCGGCAAGAGCGCTGCCTTGCGCACCGCCATCGCGGCGGCTCGCGGTCCCTGGGTCGCCACCATCGACGGGGACGGCGAGAACGACCCCACCGATCTGGTCGCCATGGCTCGACGCATCGACCCGGCCAGAGTGGGCCGGATCGGACTGGTGGCCGGAAACCGTCGGCGCCGCACGGCAGGTCCCTGGCGACTGATTGCTTCGCGTGTCGCTAACGCGATCCGAAAGGCGGCACTGCAGGACGATTGCCCGGACACCGCCTGCGGCCTGAAGGTGATTCCGCGCGAGCTGTTCCTGGCGCTGCCGTATTTCGACAGTCAACATCGGTATCTGCCGGCACTGGTCCGCCGATACGGCTTCGAGGTCGTGAACGTGCCGGTCGACGACCGGCCACGCATTTCGGGTCAGTCCAAGTACACGAACCTGCGCCGCGCTGCGGTCGGGATTGTCGATCTGCTGGGCGTTTACTGGCTTCTGCGTCGAACCAGTGTGGGAGTGCCGCCGATCGACCGCGACGGAGACGAGGCATGACGGCGACCGCTTGGATGGCGGGGGACGGTCCGGCCGGGCTATCCTGGCGGGCGTGGCTGCTGGTCTCCCTGCTGGCGGTCGCGGCGCTGTTCCCGGGCATCACCGCCATCCCGGTGATGGATCGCGACGAAGGCCGCTACCTGCAGGCCTCCAAGCAAATGATGGAGACCGGAGACTACATCGACATCCGCCTCCAGGACGAGCCGCGTTACGGCTATCCGGCGGGCACCTACTGGGCGAAGACTGCCAGCGCGTCGCTGTTCGGCGGGGCAGACGCGCCCGCGTGGGCCTACCGTCTTCCTTCTTTCGTCGCCGGTGTGATCGCCGTCCTGGCTACCGCCTGGATCGGCGCCCGCATCGGCGGCCCTGTCGCCGGGGTGGTGGCGGGCGTCCTGGTCGCCACCTCGCTGGTGGTCGCGGTCGAATCCCGCACCGCCCGAAGCGACGCGCTGTTGCTCGCGACCGTGGCGGTGGCACAGGCGGGTCTGTACCGGCTGACCAGGCTGACCGACGATCGGCCGGCCTTCTGGGGCGCGCCTCTGCTGTTCTGGGTCGCGCACGGGGTTGGGGTGTTGATCAAGGGCCCCATCATCACGCTGGTGCTGGTGCTCACCGTCGCCGCGCTCTGTCTCTGGCGGCGCGACCGGGTCCTGCTGCGCCGCCTGCGGATCTTGCCAGGCCTCGGCGTGGTCGCCCTGATGGTCCTGCCCTGGTTGATCGCGATCACCGTCAAGGCAGGGCCGACCTACATCCAGGAGGCGATCGGCAGTTCGATGATGGGCAAGGTGACGAAGGGCGATCGGGCCCATGGTGCCCCGCCGGGGTACCACCTGGTCGCGCTGTTCGTTGCCTTCTGGCCCGGCGCCCTTCTGGCCGGCGCGGCGACGGCGCTCGCCTGGATACGGCGGCGCGAGGACGATGTCAGGTTCCTGATCTGCTGGCTGGTGCCGACTTTCCTGGTGTTCGAATTGGTCGCGACCAAGTTGCCGCACTACACCATGCCGACCTACCCGGCGTTGGCTGTCCTGTCGGGGCTGGTGGTGGCCGGCGGCTTCCGTCCGGAGGGGCGGTGGCGATGGCTTCACCGCGCCGTCGTCACGCTGTTCGCGGTGGTGGCGTTCGGGCTCGCCGTGGTGCCGATCGCCGCGCCGCTCTACTTCGGCGCGGCTGTGTCGGCGGCGTCGGTCGCCGCGACCGCCCTCGGCGCGGCGGCCCTGGTGGCGGGACTGCTGATGGTCCGGGCGCCGTCGTTCGTCGGCGTCGTCCGGCTGGCGGTCGCGGTGGCGCTGTTCTACGCGGTGACCTTCCAGGCTGCGTTCCCGCGGCTCGATGTGTTCTGGCCGTCGCGCGAGCTTGCCCGTGTCGTCGATCGCCTCGAAGGTTGCGCGAGCAAGCCGGTCGCGATAACCGGGTACGCCGAGCCGAGTTCGGTTTTCTATCTCGGCACCGAGACTGGCCTCGGCGGGCCGAAGGACGCGGCGGACCTGCTGGCCGGCAATCCGGGTTGCGGCATCGCGGTGACGTCAGAGCCCGATCGCGCGGCCTTCCTGGCGGCGGCTTCCGAGATCGACGTTTCGGTCGTTGCGGTGGAAACTTTCGACGGCTTCAACTACACGCGTGGCCGTCCGGTCCGGTTGACGGTGTACATCGCCGAGGGTTCCAGCCTGCGGGCGCGGTGAATTCCAGCCGAGCGTTCGGACCGAAGTCCGGCGCGAACAATTTGACATACATCGAATCGAGGGAAATGATCATTCGATCTGGGCAGGGAGAACTGCGGGTTAGTCCGAAGCCCGAGCGTCACGAAACTGTCATTATGGAGTCGCGAAAGCGACGCTGAAGTTCGTCGACACTGCCCTCGGTGGAACGGGTGCTACGGCGAACGCCGCTGAAGGCGGCGTTCGTTTTTGCATTTGGCCTAGTTTTAGGAAGGGGAGACGGATATGTCACTACGGGGGTTCAAATCCACCGTTGCGGTCGGCGCGTTAGCGCTGGCGACTCTCGGCGGCGTCGCGTACGCCGAGACCACGCTGACGGTCTACACCGCCGTCGAGGCGGAAGACCTGAAGCGCTACGCCGAGACCTTTAACGCCGACCATCCGGACATCAAGATCAACTGGGTGCGCGACTCGACCGGCGTCGTCACCGCCAAGCTGCTGGCCGAGAAGAACAACCCGCAGGCGGATGTGGTCTGGGGCCTGGCGGCGACCTCGCTGCTGCTGCTGAAGTCCGAGGGCATGCTGGAGCCTTACGCGCCGAAGGGCGTCGAGAAACTCGACAAGAACTTCGTCGACAAGTCCAGCCCGCCGACCTGGACCGGCATGGACGCCTGGGTTGCGGCAATCTGCTTCAACACGGTGGAAGCCGGCAAGGCCGGACTGAAGGCCCCGACCTCCTGGAAGGATCTCACCAAGCCCGAGTACAAGGGCAAGATCGTGATGCCGAACCCGAATTCGTCGGGCACCGGGTTCCTCGACGTGTCGAGCTGGC
>CAYNFA010000486.1:0-3888 GCA_964396345.1 uncultured Thalassobaculum sp. | reverse complement strand
TTCTTCCTGCTGCTGTTCGCCGACGGCCTAGACGACCCGGCGCGGGGCGGTATCGGTGACGCCCTGGTCCGGACCACCCGGCGGGTGCTCGACGCCATGGAGGCGGTCGGGGCGAGCGAGCCGCTGCGGCTGACCGCCGCGCTGACCGACGGCCGGCGGATCGCCGCGGTCCGCTACGCCAGCGACGACCAGCCGCCCACCCTTTACTGGGCGCGCGCCGGCGACCACACGGTGATCGTCTCGGAGCCTCTCGACGCCGGTGATTCGCAGCCCTGGGAGGAAGTGCCGAACGGTCGCCTCCTGCTCGCCGACGGGGCAGACGTCGAGGTCCGCGGCTTCACCGCGTGACCCGTCGAACCTCTGGCTTGCCGGCGTCGTTGGCGGTCTCGTTCCACCCGATCCCCCACAGCCTGTCCAGATCGGCCTCGACCCGCTCGACCGCGCGGCGCAGCCTGTCGGCGGCTTCGGGGCGATCGGGTGCCGGGCCGGCGCCCGGCTCCCTGGCCGCTGCCGCGATCGCCATCAGCCCGAAATTGCCTGCCACGCCCCGGACAGTGTGCAGGGTGGGGCCGACCGCTCCTGGATGGCCTTCCGCGTCGAGCTCAGCAATCGAGCCACGGACCACGCGCAGGGTCTCGGCCACCATCTGCCGAACGCGTTCCGGGCCGAGGAGTTCCGCCAGTTCCTGAAGCCGGCCGGGGTCGAGGCCGGCCGGCGGGGTGTCGGACGGCCCGACCTGGGCCGGAAGCGCTTCGCCGGGGGAGTCGCCGCCGGCCACGGCCTGCATCATCCGCAGCAGCTCGGGCCATTCGATCGGCTTGGCGACGTGGCCGGCGAAGCCCTCCGCGCCATACTCTTCGACCTGGTCCCGGAACGCGTTGGCGGTCACGGCGAGCGCCGCCACGCCCTCGACGAGCCCGCGCCGGCGCAACTCCCGGATCGTCGCGACGCCGTCCATGTCGGGCATCTGGATGTCGAGCAGGATGACGTCGACGGGGTTCTGGCTCGCGACATCCAGGCACTCCGCCCCGGTCGCGGCGGAGGACACACGGTGACCGTGGGAAGCGAGCATCTCGCAGATCAGCTCGCGGTTGACGCGGTTGTCGTCGACGACCAGCACCCGCAGCGGCCGCGCTGCGGCACCCCCGACCGACGTTGGCGCCGCGGCCGGCGAGAGCGATCCGGCGAGCAGGTCGACCTCAAACCAGAACCGGCTGCCGATCCCGGGTTCGCTCTCCACGCCGATGGTGCCGCCCATGGCTTCGACCAATCCCTTGCAGATCGACAGACCGAGGCCGGAGCCGCCGAACCGGCGCGCCCGCGACGGCGACAACTGTTCGAACGGCTTGAACAGCTCGCCCTGCTGTTCGATGGGAATGCCGGGGCCGGTGTCGGCGACCTCGAAGCGGAGGCGATAGCCGCCAGGGCGTTCGCCGGTGGGCGCCACGGTAAGCGTCACAGCCCCGCGTTCGGTGAACTTGACGGCGTTCCCGAGGAGGTTGAGCAGGGTCTGCGTCAGCCGGGTCGGGTCGCCGCGCAGACCGCGAGGGGTGTCCGGGTCGACCGACACCAGCAGGTCGAGGTTCTTGTCGTCCGCCTGACTGCGGATGGTGGCGATCGCCTGGTCGACCAACTGGTCGAGACCGAACGGGATTGTCTCCAGCACCATCTTGCCGCTCTCGAGGCGCGACATGTCGAGGATGTCGTTGATCACCGCCAGCAGGGTTACGCTGGCGCTACGCGCGATGCCGAGATGGCGGCCGGCGGCGGCTGGGCCGGGGGCCTGTGCTGCCAAGTCGATCATTCCCATCACCGCGGTCAACGGCGTGCGGATCTCGTGGCTCATCACCGCCAGGAAGTCGCTCTTGGCGGCCGCCAGACGCTCGGCCTCGCGGGTCCGCTCCTCCAGTTGCCGGTTCAGGATCATCAGGTTCTGTGCCTCCCGGTTCCGGGCCGCCAGATGCCGCAGGGCGGACAGCACGGCGAGCGTCGCCGCCAGCAGCAGCAGCGTCGACACCAGGGCGTTGATCACCGCCAGCGGACGCCAGTAGCCGAGCGCCGACGTCAGCGCGCGGGACGACGACAGGATCAAATTGCCGTCGTAGAAGCGCAGGGCGGCGGCGATCCGTTCCTCGCCCGTGAAGTGGTTCGTGAACGTGCCGCTGGTCCGATCCACCTCGGGGTCGTGCAGGGGGCGCAGCAGTGCTGCCTCGGCCATCGATCTGCCGATGTCCTCGGGGCGTTCCGGGTAGCGCGCGATCATCCGGAATTCGCGATCGATGAGCGTGGCGTAGTCGCCGGTCGCCTCGCTCACCCGCAGGATCGGCGCGAGGTAGCCGATGTCGATGACCGCCGCGATCACCCCGGTCAGCCGCCCGTCCCGGCGGATCGGAATCGACAGCGAGATCTGCCACAGGCCGTCGACCGCGTTGCGAATCGGCCCGGAGATGAACTGTCTTCCGGAGCCGGCGTTGAGCCAGTGGGCCACGTAGTCTCGGTCGAAAAGGTCGACCTTCGGGGCGACGACGGAGCGCGACGAATGGACGACGAAGCCGGTGGCGTCGGTGATTCCGATCACGCGGGCCATGGGCCAGTTCTCCACCGACTGCCGCAGCGCCCGATGCACCTGGTCGCCCCCGATGCCCTCCCTGTTGATCCTGAGCACCACGTTCTCGAGCGTCAACTCGGTGGTGCGCATAAGGCTCTCGAGCAGCTTGGCGTGGTTGCCGAGGAAATACCGGATCTGGCCCAGTTCGCGGTCGATGATGGTCTGGCGAAGCGGCCCGAGGACGTACACGTTGGTTGCCACCAGGACCGCGAACAGCAACGCCAGCGACAGGTATCCAGTGGTTCGCACCCTCGTCATGCCGCTTCCTTCACCGGTCCGCGCCGTGGCCGGATGGGAGAGCCGCACAGAGGCGGCGCTAATCAAGAATACCGCGGCGAAGGTTAACAATGTGTCGACGAAGCCGGCGACCGTCTGGCCCGGCCGTGGCCGGCGCGTCCGGGAGGTGGCGAACCCGCCCCGTTTGCGTTAGAAACTCGGCGTCGTCCTCGTAGCTCAGCAGGATAGAGCACCAGATTCCTAATCTGGGGGTCACAGGTTCGAATCCTGTCGGGGTCACCATTGAAAGAACGTGAAAGCTTTTCCCATGCCTGACTCAACGCCCTTAGACGACCGTTATGCCATCTTGTTCGAACCAGTAAAGATTGGCCCAAAGGTTGCGCCCAATCGATTTTTTCAGGTGCCGCATTGTAATGGACTGGGGCACCTTCGCCCCCGCGTCTAGGCGGAAAATCGGGCCATGAAGGCAAAAGGTGGTTGGGGCGTGGTCTGCACCCAAGAAGCAGAAATACATCCCAGTTCAGATGTATCCCCCTACGCAGAACAACGCATTTGGGATGAAGCCGATTTGCCCGCGTTGCAGATGACAACGCATGCTATTCATGACCACGGTGCATTGGCCGCCATGGAACTGACCCATGCGGGCTTCCATGGCCATAACCTCATGACACGTATCCCATCGATGGCACCAGGCCATATGTCTGTCGATGGCATTGACCCCGTCCAAGCGCGCCGCATGGACCGACAAGACATTCGCGACCTCCGCAAATGGCATCGCAACGCTGTGCGGCTCACCAAAGCCGCGGGCTTTGATATTGTCTACGTCTATGCCGCGCACAATCTGTCGATGCTGCAACACTTTCTCTTGCCCCGGTACAATCAGCGTACTGATGAATATGGCGGCAGCCTGGAGAATCGCGTTCGATTGTTTCGCGAAGTCTTGGAAGACACCTTGGATGAAGCCGCTGGCGACATGGCCGTTGCCGTGCGTTTCGCCGTTGATGAGCGCATGGGCGAAGAGGGCATCAGGGCCGATGTTGAGG
>CAYNFA010000485.1:0-3896 GCA_964396345.1 uncultured Thalassobaculum sp. | reverse complement strand
TTGATGGACATCCAGAACACCGGCACGAGGTAGGCGATGATCAGCACGATGTACTGCGCCACCTGGGTCCAGGTGACCGCCCGCATGCCGCCCAGCATCGAGCACAGCAGGATGCCGAGGAGACCGAACCAGACGCCGACGGCGTAGGGTATTTGCAGCACGCGCGAGGCGATGGTGCCGGTCGCGTCGATCTGCGCCGTCACGTAGGTGAACGAGGCGATGACCAGCACCAGCACGGCCAGCAGCCGCGAGGTGTTGCCGCCGTAACGCGTTCCGATGAAATCCGGCACGGTGTAGCAGCCGAACTTGCGCAGGTAGGGCGCCATCAGCACCGCCACCAGCACGTAGCCGCCGGTCCAGCCGACGACGAACGCGAGGTAGGGGTGCCCGGCCATGTAGATGCCGCCGGCCATCGCGACGAACGAAGCCCCGGACATCCAGTCCGCGGCCGTCGCCATGCCGTTGAACACCGGCGGAACCTCTCGGCCGGCGACGTAGTAGGCGTCGACCTGCATCGTGCGCGACAGCCACCCGATCAGCGCGTAGATCACGATGGTGAAGGCGACGAACAGAATGCCGATCGTGTCGGCGCCCAGGCCGGCCTGCTCAAGCGCGGCCATGAGGGCGACGAACACCAGGAACCCGCCGGTATACAGGATGTATATCTTCGGGAGGTTGTCGACGAACCTCCCCTGGAGGCTAAACCAGCTCATGATGTCATTCCCCCTAATCGTCCTCAGCCACGCCGCATTCGCGATCGATCCCGTCCTGTTGCTTTACGAAGATGAACAACTGGATGACGAAGGCGAACAGTGACCCTTGGGCCGCCATGTAGTAGCCGACCGGGAAGTCCATGAAGCGGAACTGGTTAAGGTCGGTGGCGAACCAGTGGACGAGGTAGGCGAAAAAAAACCAGATGATCATGTGAATGATCATGAGATTTTTGGTTTTACTCCAATGCATTGTTCGGTTGTCCGAAGAGTGATCGGTCAACGTCATTCCTCCCCTTTGAGTTTGGGCCATTCTATTCTAATTTTATTCAATTCTTTTTGTGCTGCGCCCCCTGAATGGGTGGCCCATCCACCCACAGTACTAATACGTTAGCTTGATTCTTCGGCATTGGAAAGCATAGCAAAAGGTGTCTATTACCTCCCCTGAAAGGGCAGACCGCTCCCTCCTTCTGTGTCGCGGAACGCCGCCATCGGGCTTCCATACCAAACGCTGGTGCGATCACTTGGCACGGGGCGTCGAGACTTGGGGACATGGCCGCCGGGCGAGGTGGGCGAACCGCACCGCCTCTCCTGAGGTCAGGACTTGCGGGCATCACCCGCGAGCGCGCTCGCGAGCGCGCTCGACGAGTCCTCGAACATCAGGTCTCGAAGCAGGGAGTGAACATGGCGAAGGTGCCCGAGCGCCGCCTTTAGCTCCGACCGCTGGCGGCGGGACAACTCGGAGAGGGCGACGAAGGTCGTCGGCCGGGCGCCCGAGGCGATGTCCTGGCTTTGCTGGGCGAGTATCAGGGCCAGGCAGGTGCCGTGGGCGTCGAGCATCGCCGACAAGTCGGCCTCGCTGCCGATGCCGCGGTCGATCAGCCCCGAGATCCGGGCGCGCGTCGAGCGTTCCCGGATGCCGTGCCGGATCGACAGCAGCCGCGCCGCCGAGGCGACCGGGAACAGCGCGTGCAGCTTCAGATCCAGCCGGCCGTCCCGGGCCTTGAAGCCGCCGAACATCGTCAGCGCGCTCGGGATCGACGCCAATCGTTCCCCCAGCAGTTTGGCGAAGGTCGGGTTGGCCCGTCCGAGATCATAGGCGTAGTCGAAAGGCGTGTGGCCGATCGACGGTGTGCCGTGGACCGGCATTGCGTCGAAGAAGATGTCGACGTTGAGAAGGTTCTCCGGTCGCGGATTGCGGATCCACCCCTCGATCCGGCCGCGCCATGATTCCACCGATCCCCGCCAATTGGGACGGCTGGCCATGACGCCGCCGCTGCAATAGGGGATCCCGGCGGTGTCCAGGGTGGCCGTCATGCGTCCGGCCATATCGGCGAACCAGCGGTCCTCGATCCCGTCCGGCCCACCGGTCTCGAAGACGATCGCGTTGTCCTGGTCCGGGACCAGGAGACTCTCTCCCCGTCCACCGGACCCGAGCACCAGCACCGCGAACCGGCACGGCGGCGGGCCCAGGCCCTCGGCCTCCATGGCGGCCGTCGCCAGCACCGCGGCCCGCCGGGTCATCGAGCGTATCTCCTCGCTGACGATCTGGCTGACGATGCCGGCGTCGAGATCTTCCGCGACCAGCGAGCGGACCACCGCCGGCAGCGTCGACCAGGCGAGGGCCAGGTCTTCGGCGGTCGGCGCCGCCTCGATCGAGTCGGCGAGGGTGATGGCCGGACCGGCGCGCAGCTTGAGGAGATCGCGCGCCGAAACCACACCCACCAGCGTTCCGGCCTCGGAGCGCACCCCGAGATGGCGGGTCCCGATCCGGCTCATCCGCCCGACGGCGCGGTACAGGAAGGCGTGCTCGCGGATGGTGTGCACAGGGGCCGACCCGACCGACCCGCAGGGCTCGGCGAGGGCGACCGCGCCCTGCGCCGCGATCCGGCGCATGGCGTCGCGTTCGGTGACGATGGCGTATGCCGAGACATCGAGGCCGACGGTGGCCCCCGGAGCCACGAACACCGACGAGATCGACCGATCCACCATCACCGCCATCGCGTCCCGGAGGGTGGTTTCGGGGGCCACCACGGCGACCGGATGTGCCATGATGTCGCCTACCCTATGGCGGTAGGCGTGGGTATCGACGCTGCCGAGCGGCGTGTCGCGCGACTCCGCCGCCGGCTGCTCCCACCCGGCGCCGCGGTGCCGATCCATCTCGACGCCGAGGCTGGAGCAGGCGCGCTCGGCCTCGGCCAGCGTCCGGATTCCCTTGGCCTGCAGAAGCGGTACCAGCGCCACGAAGATCCGGGCGGCGGTCTCGGCGTCGCCGAGGGCACGGTGGCGATCCCGTGATTCCAGCCCCATCCAGCTAGCCAGTGCTTCCAGGGAATGGCTGGCGAGCGATGGCGCTACAACCAGCGACAGCAGGCGCACACACAGCGCCCGGGGTCTGGTCCAGGGCAGGTTCCGACGCCGCGCCTCGGCGGCGAGGACTGCAAGATCATAGCCGGTCGAGTGCCCGATCATGACACGGCCTCTCAGGAGGCTGATCAGGTCTCCCCAGGCTTGGGCCAGCGGTCCTGCACCGCGAACCATTGCGTCGGTGATCCCGTGGATGTCGGTGGACCGTGGCGGGATCGGGGATTCGGGGTCGACCAGCCGGGCATAGGCCCGCTCCGACTGCACGGTGGCTCTCGACACCGGAATGGCGCCGATCTCGATGATCAGCGCCTGCGACGGATCGAGACCGGTGGTCTCGAGATCCAGCGCCACCGCGTCGATGGCGAACAACGGCATCGCACCGGTCGTGGGCATCCGGATCACCCCGTGGCTTGCACCGCGGCGAGCCGGCGCCGCCGTGACCGAAGTGTGAAGTCTAGCGGGAACGTGAGACTTGATCCCGGTCAATTCGTCGATTCCAGGCTGCGGAGAGCGGCGGGTCTCGTGGACCGCGACCGACGAACATTGCGGTCTGGCCCCGGGCTGCGCTAGAACCCGCCGGTCCCCACAACCGACGGCGAGCCGCCCGATGGCCTCCTATCAGTACATCTACGTGATGAACGGTCTTGCAAAGACCTATCCCGGGGGGCGGGAGGTGCTGAAGGACATCCGGCTGTCCTTCATGCCGGGCGCGAAGATTGGCGTTCTCGGCGTCAACGGCGCCGGCAAGTCGACGGTGCTCAGGATCATGGCCGGCGTCGACAAGCAGTACACCGGCGAGGCCTGGGTGGCCGAGGGGGC
>CAYNFA010000484.1:0-3926 GCA_964396345.1 uncultured Thalassobaculum sp. | reverse complement strand
GATGACGGTCTTTGTCCTCGGCTTCTTCATGAGCCTGGGCAAGGCGGCCGTCTACAAGCACATCCCGGTCTACTACCCCAACCATGTCGGTGCCGTCGGCGGCCTGGTCGGCATGATCGGCGGGCTCGGCGGCTTCATCCTGCCGATCGTGTTCGGCGTCCTGCTCGACGTGACCGGCGTCTACACCAGCAGCTTCGCGCTGCTGTTCGTGATCGTGGCGATCGCGCTCGCCTGGATGCACATGTCGATCCGCGTCATGGAACGGGCCGCCCATGGCGAATCGCTCAACCAGTTGCCCAGCTTCCCGGAGCTCCAGGGCATTCATGATCCCGCGAAGCATGCCATGCCGCGCACGCTCGACGACTGGCGGCCGGAAGATCCTGCGTTCTGGACGAGCCGCGGCCGGCGGATTGCCCGGCGCAACCTCTGGATCTCGATCCCCGCACTGCTGCTCGCCTTCTCGGTCTGGATGGTGTGGTCGGTGGTGGTGGCGCGGCTGCCGGCGATCGGCTTCGGGTTCACCGCCGACCAGCTGTTCTGGCTGGCCGCCCTGCCGGCGCTTTCCGGCGCCACGCTGCGGATCTTCTACAGCTTCATGGTGCCGATCTTCGGCGGCCGGCTATGGACCACCCTGTCGACCGCCTCGCTGCTGCTGCCGGCGATCGGCATCGGCTACGCGGTGCAGAACCCCGACACGCCCTATCTCATCTTCCTGGCACTGGCCCTGCTTTGCGGCCTCGGCGGCGGTAATTTCGCCTCGTCGATGGCCAATATCAGCTTCTTCTTCCCGAAGGCCGAGAAGGGCAATGCACTGGCGCTGAACGCTGGGCTGGGGAATCTCGGGGTGTCGGTCATGCAGTTCGCGGTGCCGCTCGTCATCACCGTCGGGGTGTTCGGCGCCCTGGCCGGCGAGCCGCAGGTCATGACCGACGGCGGTCGGCTGTGGATGCAGAACGCCGGCTTCGTGTGGGTGCCCTTCATCATCGCCGCGACCGCGGCGGCCTGGGTCGGCATGAACGACATCGCCGACGCCAGGGCGAGCTTCCGCGATCAGGCGGTGATCTTCCTGCGCAAGCACAACTGGATCATGTGCGTGCTGTACATCGGCACCTTCGGCAGCTTCATCGGCTATTCCGCCGGCTTCCCGCTGCTCGCGAAGACGCAGTTCCCGGAAGTGGATTCGCTCCAGCTGGTGTTTCTCGGCCCGCTGGTCGGCGCGCTCAGCCGGGCCGCCACCGGCTGGCTGTCGGACAAGTACGGTGGCGGCCGGGTCACCTTCTGGGTGTTCGCCGGCATGATCGTGGCGGTGTTCGGGGTGATCCACTTCCTCGGGGTCGAGGACCGGTCGGACGCCTTCTGGGGTTTCTTCGCGCTGTTCATGCTGCTGTTCTTCTTCACCGGCGTCGGCAACGCGTCGACCTTCCAGATGATCCCCGTGATCATGGGTCGCGAGGTACCGCGCCTGATGCCCCGGCTCGGCGCGGAAGAGAGCCAGCGGCAGTCCGGCATGGAAGCGGCCGCGATCATCGCCTTCTCGTCGGCGATCGGCGCCTATGGCGGCTTCTTCATCCCGAAGGCCTACGGCTCGTCGATCGCGCTGACCGGATCGCCGGTAGGGGCGTTGTGGCTGTTCCTCGGCTTCTACGTCCTCTGCATGGCGCTGACCTTGGTCGTCTACACGCGACCCGGCGGACTTCTCCATGACATCGAGCGCGGCCGCGCAACGGCCAGTCGCGCCGCGCAAACCACCTGATCAAGGAAGCCGACATGAGCCATCTGTTCGACCGTCTGAACTTCTTCCAGAACAAGCGGCTGGGAACTTTCGCCGACGGCCACGGCGAGACCACGCGGGAAAACCGCGATTGGGAAAACGTCTACCGGAACCGCTGGCGGCACGACAAGGTCGTGCGCTCCACCCACGGCGTGAACTGCACCGGCTCGTGTTCCTGGAAGATCTACGTGAAGTCGGGGATCGTCACCTGGGAGACCCAGCAGACCGACTATCCCCGCACCCGCCCGGATCTGCCGAACCACGAGCCGCGCGGCTGCGCCCGTGGCGCCTCCTACAGCTGGTACCTCTACTCTGCCAACCGGGTGAAGACGCCGCTGGTCCGCAAGCGCCTGCTGCGGACCTGGCGGCGGCTGCGCGAGACCCTGAGCCCGGTGCAGGCCTGGGCGGCGATCCAGGCCGATCCCGCCAAGCGCGATGACTACACGCGCACCCGCGGCAAGGGCGGCTTCGTGCGGGCGCATTGGGACGAGGCGACCGAGATCATCGCCGCCGCCAACGCCTACACCGCACGAAAATACGGTCCCGACCGGGTGTTCGGCTTCTCGCCGATCCCGGCGATGTCGATGGTCTCCTACGCCGCCGGATCGCGCTATCTGTCGCTGCTGGGTGGGGTGTGCATGTCGTTCTACGACTGGTACTGCGACCTGCCGCCATCCTCGCCGCAGACCTGGGGCGAGCAGACCGACGTCCCGGAATCCGCCGACTGGTACAACGCCGGGTTCCTGATCCTGTGGGGCTCGAACGTCCCGCAGACCCGCACGCCGGACGCGCATTTCTACACCGAGGCCCGCTATCGCGGCGCCAAGTCGGCGGTGATCTGCCCCGACTATTCCGAAGCCTCCAAATTTGGCGACATCTGGCTCAGCCCGAAACAGGGCACTGACTCAGCCTTGGCCATGGCGATGGGCCACGTGATCCTGCGCGAGTTCCATCTCGACCGGCAGGCCGAGTATTTCGAGGAATACGCCCGCCAGTACACCGACATGCCGATGCTGGTCCGGCTCGAGGAACGCGACGGCCGCCTGGTGGCCGGACGCCAGCTGCGCGCCGCCGACTTCGCCGACGGCCTTGGCCAGAGCAACAACCCGGACTGGAAGACCGTCGCCATCGACGGCAGCGGCGACGTCGTCGTCCCCAACGGCTCGATCGGCTTCCGCTGGGGCGAGGAAGGGTCCTGGAACCTGGAGGAGCGCGCCGCCGGCGCCGACACCCAATTGCGGCTGTCGCTGATCCTCGAAGACCATCACGACGAGGTGGTTGGCGTCGACTTCCCGTATTTCGGCGGGGCGGCGACCGAGAACTTCGTGAAGTGCGAACACCCCGACGTGTTGACCCGCAACCTGCCGGCGCGCCGGATGATGCTGGCCGACGGCGAGGCGCTGGTCGTCACGGTGTTCGACCTGTTCTGCGCCAATTACGGGCTCGACCGCGGGCTCGGCGGCGCCTGGGCGGCGCGTTCCTACGACGACGACGTCCCCTACACCCCGGCCTGGGCCGAGAAGATCACCGGCGTCGACCGCGCGGCGATCGTCACGGTGGCGCGCGAGTTCGCCCTGAACGCCGAGAAGACCCGCGGCAAGTCGATGGTGATCCTCGGGGCCGGGCTGAACCACTGGTACCACATGGACATGAACTACCGCGGCATCATCAACATGCTGGTGATGTGCGGCTGCGTCGGCCAGTCCGGCGGCGGCTGGAGCCATTATGTCGGCCAGGAGAAGCTGCGGCCGCAGACCGGCTGGGCGCCGCTCGCCTTCGCCCTCGACTGGAGCCGGCCGCCGCGGCAGATGAACTCCACCTCGGCCTGGTACGCCCACACCGACCAGTGGCGCTACGAGACGCTGAGCGTGAAGGAAGTGCTCAGCCCGACCGCGCCGGCGGGCGACTGGGACGCCAGCCTGATCGACTACAACATCCGCGCCGAACGGATGGGCTGGCTGCCCTCGGCGCCGCAACTGAAGTCCAACCCGCTCGAGGTCGCCCGCGACGCCAAGGCGGCCGGCAAGGAGGTCCGCGACCACGTCGTCGAGCAGTTGAAGTCGGGCGCGCTGGAAATGGCCTGCGAGGACCCGGACGCGCCGGAGAACTGGCCGCGCAACCTGTTCATCTGGCGCTCCAACCTGCTCGGCTCGTC
>CAYNFA010000483.1:0-3937 GCA_964396345.1 uncultured Thalassobaculum sp. | reverse complement strand
TCGACCTGGCCCCGTTCGCTCCCGACCGGTTCGCCCCCGGCCGGTTCGCCGCCACCTGACGCCACCCGCGACGGACACCGGCCGCGAACGTTGCTATGCGGCGCGTCCCGGGTGTCTAATGCCGGCAATCAACAAGCATCATCGAGACTTGAACAGGGGCATCACCATGCTACGACAGGTATTGACGGCGGCCGTCCTGGTCGCCGGGATCGGCACGGCGCACGCCGCCGGGACCACCCTCAACGTCGGGATCGCGACCGCCGACGCCGGCAAGCTGGACCCGCATCTGGCCACCACGACGCCCGACAAGGGGCTGCTGCACTGGATGTACAACGGCCTCGTCCGCATCAAGCCGGGGCAGGCCAGCCCGGCCTACATCGAGCCCGACCTCGCCGAAAGCTGGACCACGTCGGCCGACGGCCTGACCTGGAACTTCAAGCTGCGCCAGGGTGTTAAATGCCACGGCAAGTACGGCGAGTTCGACGCAGAGGACGCGGTGTTCTCAATCAAGCGCGCCGCCACCAAGGAGAGCTCGAGCTTCTCCAAGGACTACGCCGCGCTGAAGGTGGTCGAGGCGGTCGGCACGCACGAGGTCAAGATCGTGCTCGCCAACCCGATCCCGAGCCTGCTCGGCCTGCTGGTGCCCTACCACGGCGGCAACATGGTCTGTAAGGACGCGGTCGAGGATCTCGGCGCCCAGTTCGAGCGCACCCCGATCGGCACCGGCCCGTTCATGTTCGCCGAGTACCAGCCGCAGCAATACGTGAAGCTGGTGGCCAACGAGGCGTATTTCCGCGGTGCCCCGAAGCTGAAGGAGATCTTCTACCGCTACATCCCGTCCGACGCGAGCCGCGACCTGGCGTTCCAGTCGGGCGAGATCGACATGGTCTACGGCAAGCAGGACGAGACCTGGGTGGAGCGGATCAGCAAGATCCCGAACACCAAGGTGGTGGTGATGGAGCCCGGCGAGATGTCGGTGCTCAGCCTCAACATGAGCATGCCGCCGCTCGACAACATCCTGGTACGCAAGGCGATCGCCCACGCGATCAACCGTGACGCCATGGTGCAGTTCCGCGGCGCGTCGGTGACCCGGGCGTCGATCTCGCCGGTGCCCGAGGGCTATCTCGGCCACACCTCGGACGTCCCGACCTATCCGCACGACGTCGCCAAGGCGAAGGCGCTGCTGGCCGAGGCGGGCTTCCCGAACGGCGTGACCATCAAGTCCATACACACCACCCTGCCGGGCATGCTGGCGACCATGGAGGTGATCCAGGCGCTGCTGAAGGAGGCCGGCATCAACCTGGAGATCATCACGGTCGAGCACGCCACCTTCCACGCCCAGATCCGCCAGAACCTGTCGCAGGTGGTGCACTATTCGGCGGCCCGGTTCCCGATCGCCGACGTCTACCTGACGCAGTTCTTCGACTCCGACTCGATCGTCGGCAAGCCGACGGCGGTGACCAACTTCTCGTATTGCGACGTGGCCGACGCCGAAATCCGCGCCGCCCGCGTCGAGCCCGACAAGGAGAAGCAGCTGGCCCTCTGGAAGACCGCCCAGCAGAAGATCATGGAGACGGTCTGCGCGGTCCCGGTCTACGAGAACATGCAGCTGTGGGCCTGGAAGTCGAACCTCGACCTCGGCACCGAGGTGAAGGGCTCGCTGAACCTCAGCCCGCCGGTCACCGAGATGGCGCAGTTCAAGAACTGAGCGGTCGGGCGAAGCGTCGCGGAGGCCCGTTCGGGGCCCTCCGCGACCGCTCGCTCCGGAGCGGCGGGTGGGTTCCGGATCCGTCCCGCCGCGGGCGGTCCGGTCCGGAATGACGAAGGGGAGGGAACGTTCCCTACCTTCGTCATTCCGGACGGTCGCGCCGCCCGGCGCGGCCGAGCCGGAACCCACGGTGCGACGGAGAGGTAGCGTTCCCTCCCCTTCGTCATTCCGGACGGTCGCGCCGCCCGGCGCGGCCGAGCCGGAACCCACGGTGCGACGGAGAGGTAGCGTTCCCTCCCCTTCGTCATTCCGGACGGTCGCGCCGACCCGGCGCGGCCGAGCCGGAACCCACGGTGCGACGGGCGCGGCCCGGTGCGCGAGGCGGTGAAAGGACAAACCCACGGTGACCGGATGAGCGGCTTCGTCCTCAGACGCCTCGGATTCGCCGTCATCACGCTGTTCGCGGTGCTGACGCTGGTGTTCTTCATCGTCCGGATCCTGCCGGGCGACCCGGCGATGGCGATGCTCGGCGACCAGGCCAGCATGCAGGCCATCGAGCAATTGCGCGCCCGACTCGGCCTCGACCGGCCGCTGCCGGTTCAATATCTCGAGTTCATGGGCGGCGTTCTGACCGGCGACTGGGGCACCTCGCTGGTGTCCGGCCGGCCGGTGATCCAGGAGATCCTAAAGGTCCTACCCGCGACCCTCGAGCTGACGGCGGTGTCGCTGCTGCTCGGCGCGGTGATCGGGGTGCCGCTCGGCGTCTGGTCGGCGGTCAACCGCAACCGTATGCCCGACTACGTCACCCGCCTCGCCTCGCTGCTCGGCCTGTCGTTCCCGGCCTTCGTGTCGGCGGTGCTGCTGCTGCTGGTGTTCGCGATCCACCTGAACTGGTTCCCGGTGATCAGCTCCGGCCAGGGCGAGACCTTCGGCGCGCGGATGCGCGACCTGGCGCTGCCGGCTATCAATCTCGGCCTGATCATGGCCGCCTACATCACCCGGGTATCGCGCTCGTCGATGCTGGAGGTGCTGGGCCAGGACTACGTCCGCACCGCCCAGGCCAAGGGCATCGAATTCCGCACCATCATCTGGCGGCACTGCCTGAGGAACTCGATGATCCCGGTGGTCACCGTGGTCGGCCTGTATCTCGGCATCCTGATCGGCAATTCGGTGCTGACCGAGATCGTGTTCAACCGGCCGGGTCTCGGCAAGCTGATCGTCGGCGCGCTGAACCAGCGCGACTACACGATGCTGCAGGGGATGATGGTGATCTACACCCTGATCGTGGTGCTGGTGAACCTGGTGACCGACCTGACCTACGGCCTGATCGACCCGAGGGTGAAGTACAAATGACGACACCCGCCCACGATCTGCCGAGGTCCTACTGGCGCACCACGGTGGCCGCCGCCTGGGCCGGCCTGCTGACCGCCTTCAACACCAACAAGACCTCGTGGGTCGGCCTGGCGCTGTTCGTGGCGGTCTGCCTGATGGCGGTGTTCGCCCCGCTGATCGCCCCGCACGACCCGCTGGCCCAGAGCATCCTGTACCGCCTGAAGCCGCCGAGCGCCGAATTCTGGATGGGCACCGACTACTACGGCCGCGACATCCTTTCGCGGCTGATATACGGCGCCCGCATCTCGCTGTTTATCGGCCTGGTGGCGATCAGCATCGCCATGGTCATCGGCTCGCTGATCGGCCTGATCGCCGGCTATTACGGCGGCCGCACCGACATCATCATCATGCAGTCGATGGACGTGCTGCTGGCGTTCCCGTCGCTGATCCTCGGCTTGATCGTGGTGGCGATGCTGGGCCCGAGCGTCACCAACCTGGTGATCGCCATCGCGCTGACCGCGATCCCGCCGTTCGCGCGCATCGCCCGCGCCCCGACCATGACGGTGAAGGAGCGCGAGTTCGTCGAGGCCGGCCGCTCGCTCGGCTATTCCGACCTGCGGCTGATGCTCGGGCACATCCTGCCCAACATCCTGCCGGAGATCCTGGTGATGGGCTCGCTGTGGCTGGCCACCGCCATCCGGGTCGAGGCGTCGCTGGCGTTCATCGGCCTCGGGGTGGCGCCGCCGACCGCGACCTGGGGCGGGATGATCCGCGAGGGTTTCGAGAACATCCTCGACAGTTTCTGGCTGGCGCTGTTCCCGAGCCTGGCGATCCTGGTGGTGGTGTTCGCCCTCAACCTGCTCGGCGACGGGCTGCGCGACGCCCTCGACCCGAAGC
>CAYNFA010000482.1:0-3947 GCA_964396345.1 uncultured Thalassobaculum sp. | reverse complement strand
TGGCGACCGTCGGCATCGACATCACCGCCGGCCATCCGCGCTACACCTTCGGCATCCCCGACCTGCTCGGCGGCGTGGCGTTCATCCCGGCGATGATCGGCATGTTCGCTGTCGCCGAGATCCTGCGCAACGTGGTGTCCAGCGAGCCGATGCAGCCGCCGAAGATGGAACGCATCCTCAAAGTGTTCAGCGGCCTGAGCGGAGTGTTCCGCACCTACTGGCGCGGCCTGATGCGCGGCAGTGTGCTCGGCACCGCCATCGGTATCCTGCCGGGTGCCGGCGGCGACATCGCGGCCTGGGTGTCCTACGCGCTCAGCAAGCGGCTGTCGAAGGAGCCGCAGAAATTCGGCACCGGCCATGTCGAGGGCATCGTCGACGCCGGTGCTGCCAACAACGCCGCGCTCAGCGGCGCCTTCGTGCCGGCCCTGGTGTTCGGCATTCCGGGCGACTCGATCACCGCGATCGTGATCGGCGTGCTGTACATCAAGGGCATGAATCCGGGGCCGACCGTGTTCCTGGAGAACCCCCAGCTGATCTACGGCGTGTTCATCACCTTCTTCATCGCGAACCTGGCGTTGATCCCGTTCGGCTTCGCGGCGATCGCGCTGGCGCGCCACATCCTGCGTATCCCCCGCAGCATCGTTTGGCCGGTGGTGCTGCTGTTTGCCATGGTCGGCGCCTACGCGATCGACAACAGCCTGTTCGGCATCGTCATCATGCTGGTCATCGGGATCCTCGCCTACTTCATGGAGGAGAACGGCTTCCCGGTGGCGCCCGCCATCCTTGGCCTGGTCCTGGGGTCAATGCTGGAGGGCAATTTCATGACCGCCATGATCAAGGCCGACGGCAACCTGCTGGCGTTCTTCGAGCGGCCGATCGCCGCCGTCCTCGGGGTGATCACCCTGGCGCTGTGGGCGACCCCGCTGATCCTGATGGCGGTGCGTCGCGCGCGGCAGCGGCCGGGCGTCGACTCTGGCTAAACTGGGCCCCGGTCGGGCGTCGGTAGAGGGCGGTGGCATGCAAGGCTGGCTGACGGCGGCGCTCAACTACGTGCCGCTCTGGCTCGACTACCAGCTCCGCGCGAGCGAGCAGCCGGGCTGCGTGGTCGCCGTCGCCCACCGCGGGCGGGTTGTCCTGGAGCGGGCCTTCGGCCACGCCGACCTCGCCCGCCGGGAGCCTCTCACCCCCCGTCACCGCCTGCGCGTCGCCTCGCACTCGAAGAGCTTCACCGCCGCCGGTATCCTGACCCTGCGCGAGGCCGGCCGGGTGCGTCTCGACGACCCGGTCGGCGGCTACGTCGACGGGCTGCACCCGGAGGTCGCCGCCGCCACCATCGGCCAGTTGCTGTCGCACAGCGCCGGGCTGGTGCGCGACGGCACCGACGCCGGGCAGTGGCAGGACCGCCGGCCGTTCCTGAACGATGCCGAGTTGCGCGCCGCGCTGGCCGAGGCGCCGGTGCTGCCGGCCGGCACCCGGTTCAAGTACTCCAACCACGGCTTCGGCCTGCTTGGACTGGTGATCGAGGCGGTGACCGGCGAGCCGTGGGGCCGCTGGATCCGGCGCGAGATCGTCGTACGCTCCGGCCTGCGCGAGACCGAGCCCGACGCCCCGCTGCCGGACGGCGTGCCGCTGGCGCGCGGCCACAGCCGCACGCTGCCGCTCGGCCGCCGCGTCGTGATCGCCGGCGACAACCCGACGGGCGCGCTGGCGCCGGCGACCGGCTTCGCGTCGACCGCCGGCGACCTCGCGCGCTTCTTTTCCAGCCTCGATCCCGCCGCGCGGCGCAGCGTGCTGTCGCCGGCCAGCCGGCGCGAGATGGTGCGCCGACACTGGGCCGACCCCTACTCCAGCCTCGACCGCCAGTATGGCCTGGGCGTCATCCTCGGCCGGGTCGGCGACTGGGAATGGTTCGGCCACGCCGGCGGCTTCCAGAGCTGCATCAGCCGGACCGTGGTGCTGCCGGGCCGCGAGATCGCGGTCTCGGTGCTGACCAACGCGGTCGACGGCATGGCCCACCAGTGGTCCGACGGTGTCGTGCGCATCCTGCGCGCATTCGCCGCCCGCGGCGCGCCGACCGCCCGCACCCGCGACTGGTCCGGGCGCTGGTGGACCCTGTGGGCCACCCAGGACTTGGTGCCGGTACGCGACGGTGTACTGGTGGCAAACCCGGCGCTGTTGAACCCGTTCCTGGACGCCAGCGAGATCGCCATCACCGGTCCGGACACCGGTACCATCCGGCTCGCCGGCGGCTTCGCCAATCACGGCGAAGCCGCGCGCCTGAGGCGCGACCAGGCCGGCACGGTGTCGGAAGTCTGGATCGGTGGAACCAAGCTTCTGCCCGAGGTGGCACTCGCCACCGAACTGGAGGACCGCTACGGCGGTTGACCCGGGCAGCGTCGCAGCGCGCCGTCGACGCGGACGATGTGCTGCTGATCAAGGGCTCGGACGGCCTCGACGACGGCCGCGCCACTCCGGCGCTGAGCGCGGTTAGGCCGCTCAGAGGCTAGGCAGCGTCCGCGCGTCGAGCACGCCGTCGGCGCGCATCGCCCAGCCGGGATGCGCACCGGCCAAGCCCAGCGTGCGGACGTGATTGTACAGGTACAGCCAGGGCGGGTCGTCCCGGAGCCGACCGTAGCACCGCCGGTACAGCTCCTCCCGCGGGCCGTCCTCGACAGTGGCCCGCGCCCGGTCCAGCAGGGCCTCGACCTCCGGGTTGCGGTAGCCCTGCCACCACGAGCCGGCGACCCGGGAGTCGATCTTTTCGTACAGCACCCGGAAAGTGCTCATCGGGCTCGAATCGAAGACGCACAGGTCGTGGATGCGTTTCAGGCGGACCTGGTTGGCGTAGGCGGTGCGGTCCTCGACCCGGTGCACCATCAAAGTCACGCCGAGCGGCGCCAGCTGCGCCGCCAGCGCCGCGGTCAGGGCCTCGGCCTCGTCCGGCAGCCGGGTTGGGCAGTCGACCTCCAGGGTCAGACCGGCGGCGTGCCCCGCCTCCCCGAGCAGCCGGCCGGCCGCCGCCGGGTCCGGCGCCGCCTCGACGGGGTCGGCGCCGAAATGCGTCGGCCCGACGAACCCGGCGAGCGACCGCCCGGCGCCGCCCAGCACGCCCTCGACCAGCGCCTGCCGGTCGATCGCCAGGTTCAGGGCGCGCCGCACCCGCGGGTCGGCGAGCGGCCCGCCGGCCGCGTTCAGCAGGTAGATGATCGCGGTCGGCGACAGCTGATCCACCGCCGAGAAGCCGGTAGCAGCGGACAGCCGATCCCGGCCGGACCGCCGGATGTCGGTGGCTAGCCGCACCTCCCCCGCCAGCAGCGCCTCGGCCCGCTCCCCGGCCTCCGCGATCCGTCGCCAGCGCAGGCGTGGGTTGGCCGGCAACCCGGCGAAATGCCCGGGCTCGGCCCGCAGTTCGAGGCCCTCGCCGACGCTGTAGGAATCGATCCGGTACGCTCCGCAGCCGACCGGCGCCGCGTCCGAGGCTCGCGGCGACAGCGCGTAGCCCGACCCCAGGACGTCCAACAGGTCGGCCGTCGGACGGCCGACCTCGACACTGACCGTCGCGTGGCCCGTGGCCGCGATCCGCGCGTCCGAGAGGTACTGCGCCCAGACCGCCGGGGCGCCGAGGGTGGCCCCCATGTCCGGCCGCGCCATGCGGGCGATCGAGGCGGCGACCGCCTCGGCGTCGACCGGGGCGCCGTCGTGGAACCGCACGCCCGGCCGCAGGTGGAAGGTCCACAGCCGGGCGTCGTCGGACACCGTCCAGCGCTCCGCCAGAGCCGGCCGCCAGCGCCCGTCCGGCCCCCGCCGCACCAGCGCCTCGTGGACCGCTTCCAGGATCGCCAGCTTGTCCGGATCGTCGGTGCAGTCGTGCGGATCGACCAGCCGGATATCGGCCTGGGCAATCGTCGGCGCGCTCACCATCACCGCCGCCCCGGCGCTCAGCGATT
>CAYNFA010000481.1:0-3950 GCA_964396345.1 uncultured Thalassobaculum sp. | reverse complement strand
ATACGCGCGAACCTGTCGAGCTACCATCTGGCGGTGGGCGATCTCGACCGGGGCTGGAAACTATTCGAGTGGCGGCCGGCTCGGCAGGCAATTGCGCGAGCAGCGGCCGGACGCCTCGGCCCGGAGTGGCGCGGCGAGGAGGGAGCCCGGCTACTGGTTCTGGCCGAGCAGGGTCTCGGCGACGAGTTGCTGTTCGCCTCCTGCTGGCCCGATCTCGCCACCGCCGTCCGCACCGGTCGGCTTTCGGCGGTCCGGGTCGAAATCGATCCCAGGCTGAGGGCGCTTGCCGAGCGCAGCCATCCAGCGCTGCAATGGCTTGACCGTGACCGCGCTGTCGGTCCGATCGACGGCGCCCGGCGATCGGCCGATTTCGCGGCCACCCACTGGACCGCCGCAGGGGACTTGCCGGCGGTATTCCGCCAGACGATCGCCGCCTTTCCGAGCGGCGGCAGGTATCTGGCGCCCGATCCCGTGAAAATCGCCAGGCACCGGGAATGGCTGGATGCGGTAGCGCCGGGACAAAGCCGGCTCGGCTTCTGTTGGCGCTCGGGTCTGATGACAGGTGACCGGGCAAAGCATTATCCGACGCTGCGCGACTGCCGGTCGCTGCTGCGCGCGCCCGGATACCGGCTCGTGGCGCTGCAATACGACGGCATAGATGCGGAATTGGCGGAAGCGGCGCAGAGGGGCGACGATCCGATCCTGGTGCCACCCGACCTCGACCGACGGGACGATCTGGATGGCGTGGCGGCCCTGATTGCCGCGCTCGACGGGGTTCTGTCGGCGGATACTGCCGTTCTGGCGCTGGCGGGGGCCCTGGGGGCCCCAACCGTCGGCTTCGGCAATGCCTCCAATTGGGCAATGCTTGGGTGCGCACGGTCGCCCTGGCACCCGTCCGTCGAGCGCGTTTTCCGTCAGAACGGCGAGCACTGGGAAGCGGCGATGCGGCGCCTCGCCAGCCGGGCGTTCGACCGGTTCCGGCTGCCCGTGTGAGCGCGAAGGCGACAGAAAATCGCCATTCCACAAAACAGAAGAGCCGGGCAGCAGGGCTGCCCGGCTCGGGAGTGTAGCGATGAACTCCGACTTATCGGAACAGGCCGAGCAGGCTCTGCGGACGCTGGTTGGCGATACCGAGCGTCTGGATCGAGAGCTGCTGCTGAACCTGCAGCGACGTCAATCGGGCCGATTCGCGCCCAAGGTCGGCGTCGACGATGTTGCCCAGGCCTTCCTCGTTTGCATCCGAAATCTGCTCGAGGAATTGAGTCTGCAACTCGAGCGAACGAACCTCAGCACCGAGAGTGCCCAGGGCGGTATTCACCACCGACTCAAGCGCCGCGTACTGCGTGGACAGGACCGCCTGCGCCGCCGAGGCGTTCGCGAACGACGCGCCTGCCAGCGAGAGCACCTGAGTTCGCAGATCAGCGTTAGACAGCGTCAGCGAGCCACCGGTCAGGTTCGACAATGTGTTGATGGCCGGACTGGCGCCAGCTGTATCCAGCAGGTTCACCCCGTTGAACACGGCGTTGTCGATGAAGTTAGCGGCCTGCGAAACCAGCTGGTTGAAGTCTTCCTCGAGGATCGCCCTCTGATTCGTGGTGATTCCGTCGTTGGAAAGCTCAGTCAGCTTACTGCGGATGTCGGTCAGAAGGTTTGAAACCGCAGTGGTTCCTGCAACCGCCACCTTGCCGATTCCCTTGGCCGTGTTGAGGCCCTGCGTGACGGCGCCGATCGCCTTCAATTCGCCCCGGATGCCCTGGGCGATAGCGAAGTTCGAAGCATCGTCGAGCGCGCCGGAAACCTTCAGTCCGGTCGAAACACGGTTCTGAGCGACATCAAGGTTACGGTTTACGCTATTCAAAGTCCGAAGCGCCACGAAAACGCCCGGATTGGTGTTGATTGAGTTCTGAACAGCCATTTTGGCCTCCTCTTTCTAAGGTTGGGCATTTTGCCCAGAAGCGGGGCGAACCCCAGAGCACCTCAGAATCTGCGCCGCACGCGCCAGCGAGTCAACCGAATATTTTACGGTCGACTGCGCGCGCGACGGCGAGGCCAGAAGGCAAATCCGAAAGGGTATTTAGTCGGTTAACTAATCGTTACCTGAGAAATTTCGACTGTCGTCGCGTCTCCTTTCTCTCACTTTTGAAGGGATGACGGGGTGGAGCGACCGCCCCACCCCGCGTCCCGTGCGCCCGCCGCTTAGCCGAACAGGCCCAGGAGGGTCTGCGGCCGCTGGTTGGCGATTCCCAGCGTCTGGATCGACAGCTGCTGCTGGACCTGGAACGAGGTCAGCTTGGCCGACTCGCGGGCCAGGTCGGCGTCCACGATGTTGCCCAAGCCTTCGTCGGTCGCGTCCGAGATCTGCTCCAGGAAGGTGGTCTGGAGTTCCAGAGCGCGGACTTCCGCACCCAGCGTGCCCAGAGCCGAGTTCACCACCGATTCGAGCGCCGTGTACTGCGTGGACAGGACCGCCTGCGCCGCCGAGGCGTTCGCGAACGACGCCCCCGCCAGCGAGAGGACCTGGGTGCGCAGGTCGGCGTTCGACAGCGTCAGCGTGCCACCGGACAGGTTCGACAGTGTGTTGATGTCCGGGCTGGCGCCGGCGGTATCCAGCAGGTTCACGCCGTTGAACACGGCGTTGTCGATGAAGTTCGCCGCCTGCGACAACAGCTGGTTGAGGTCTTCTTCCAGGATGCCGCGCTGCGCCGTGGTGATGCCCTCGTTGGAGAGCTCGGTCAGCTTGCTGCGAACGTTCTGCAGCAGGTCGGAAATCGCGGTGGTGCCAGCGATCGCGACCTTGCCAATACCCTTGGCAGTGTTCAGGCCCTGCGTGACGGCGCCGATCGCCCTCAACTCACCCCGGATGCCCTGGGCGATCGAGAAGTTCGAGGCGTCGTCGAGCGCGCCCGCAACCTTCAAACCGGTCGAAACGCGATTCTGGGTGATGTCCAGCTTCTTGTTGACTGTGTTGAGGTTACGGAGAGCCACGAAGGAACCCACGTTGGTGTTGATCGAGTTCTGAACGGCCATTGTCTTCATCCTCTTTCTAAGGTTGACGTCGGCGTTTTGCCGACCTGGGACGGTGCTAGTCCGTCCTGTTGGTCATCAAACACGGGCTGAACGGTATTGTCAATGATTTTAGCAAAAATTATCTAAAATTATCTCTATATACATTCCGGACCTGGACAGGCGTTTGCAGGAACCGTACCGGCCGCCGGAAACCAGGCCGCCGCCGCCGTCAACAGCTGGATCCCCGGCCAGGGGAAAGCCCCCGCGCCGGCGCCGGCGCCGGCACCCGGCAACCCCTGCTCCGGCGCGTCGGCAGGAACTGCCCAGTCCGGCAAATCCTGCCGAACCCGATCCCGACGATGGTCGTTAAATTATTGATTTTACCCGATATCAATACCTGGAACGCTGTGGTCCGGTTATTGCTCCCACCCTGGGGACCACGACTGGACAGGTGACACCATGGACCTCACGCCGCTGCACCCGGGAGCCGCCCACGCAACGACTGGCACGGCGCGTCGCCGCGACGACGGCGACAGCGGGTTCCGTGGGGTGATGGAGCTGATGGCGCACTTCTCGCCGACCGAACCCGATCGCTCCGACGAACCCCATCGCTCCGAGGGACGCCGCGAGAAACCGGCCGATGCACCGCGATCGGTGGATGAGCCAAGGGAAGCGGACGCTGACGAGGCCCACGCTGCCGACCAGGCAGCCGACGTCAACGACGCCGCCAAGAGCCGTCGCCGTCATGCTCATGGCCCGGTTGAGCTGGTCGCCCTGCCGGTCGTTCCGCCACCGATAACCGCGCCGGCCTTTATCGGAGCCACCGTCGCCGCGACGCCCCCCAGCGTTCAACCGACGGCGCCCGCCGGGACCGGCCCGGACCTGCCGCCTGTGCCAACGTCAACGTCAACGTCAACGTCAACCCCGGCCGCGGCCCCGATCCC
>CAYNFA010000480.1:0-3955 GCA_964396345.1 uncultured Thalassobaculum sp. | reverse complement strand
GCCGTCCACCCATCACCCCGGAAGCCGTGGCGAAGCCGCGGCTATCCGGGGCCCAGCCGCCGCTCCGCGGGCTAGACCCGCGCCAGCAGCTCGTCGACGAACGCCGGCACCACGGCTGTCGCCGGGCCGTGGCGGGCCTCGTGGAAGGCGGTGACGCCGGCCGACGGCTCCAGGTTCAGCTCGAGCGTGTGGGCGCCGGCGACGTAGCGCGCCTCCTCGACGAACCCGGCCGCCGGGTAGACGTTGCCGGAGGTGCCGATCGACACGAACAACGCGCAGGCCGCCAGCGACGCCACGATCCGCTCCATCTCCAGCGGGGTCTCGCCGAACCACACCACGTCCGGGCGCAGCGCCCCGGCGCTGCGGCAGGACGGGCAGACGGTGTCGACGCCGAGATCGTCGCGCCAGGGCGCGATCGTCCCGCAGCCGCCGCAGCGCGCCTTCAGCATCTCGCCGTGCATGTGGACCAGCGCGCTGGACCCGGCGCGCTCGTGCAGGTCGTCGATGTTCTGGGTCACCAGCAGCACCGGCCCCGGCCAGGCGCGCTCGAGCCGGGCCAGCGACGTGTGCGCGGCGTTCGGCTGGACCTTCGGGTCCAGAAGGCCACGCCGCCGCGCGTTGTAGAAGGCGTGGACCCGACCGGGGTCGCGCGCGAAGGCTTCGGGGGTGGCGACATCCTCGATCCGCACCGTCGACCAGATGCCGTCGGCGTCGCGGAACGTCTCCAGGCCCGACTCCTTGGAGATCCCGGCGCCGGTGAGCACGACGATGGCGTCCTGTGGCCTCAGATCCTTCACACCGCCCCCGCTCGACTGTCGTTTCGCAATCGCGGGCGTGACCGCCCCTGGCGGCAATCGCGGGCTTGACCGCCCCCGGCGCCACCGCGACTGTACCCTCCGGAAACCACCGGGGCGACCCCGGCATACCAGGGACCCGCTTCCGCCGCATGTACGCCATCCTGTTCGTCTGCACCGGGAACATCTGCCGCTCACCGACCGCCGAGGGGATCGCCCGCGCCATGCTGGCGCGCCGTGGCCTCGACGGCGCCGTCGAGGTGGATTCCGCCGGCCTGTACGACGGCCATGTCGGCGAGGCGCCGGACGTGCGGGCGCGCGCGGTTGCCAGCGGCCACGGCTACGACCTGTCGGGCCTGCGGGCGCGAGCGTTCGAGAACGAGGATTTCGACCGTTTCGACCTGATCCTCGGGATGGACCGCGGCCACGTCCACGACCTGAAGATCCGAGCCGGGCGCGCCCATCGCGACCGGGTCCGGCTGTTTCTCGACTACACCCCGGACATGAAGGGACTGCCGGTGCCGGATCCCTACGGCCGCGACGCCGAGGAATACCGGCGGGCGTTCGAACTTATCGAGGCCGGCTGCTCCGGCCTGGTCGAAGGCCTGGTGGCGTCCAAGCTGGCCGGCTGACCCCCGGCCGGCTGACCCCCGGCCGGCGCCGGCCTCTCAGCCGACCTCCCCGTCGCCGCCGTCCGGCCAGTCGTCGGCATCCGGCAGCCGATCCAGAGGCACGGTCAGCCGGCGTTCGTAGTGCGGGCCGTGGCGGCCGAGGAAGCTCTCGAACAGCACCGCCTCGCGCACCGTGAACGGGCCGGCGGCGAACGGGCTGTGGTCGGCGATCCAGCGGGTCACCTCGTCCTCCGACACCGTCTCGCCGGAGCGCGGGCCACCGAACCGGGCCAGCGTGACGTGCGGGACAAAGCGCCGCCCCTCCGGCTCCAGCCCGGCGCGCCGGGCCGCCGCCTCGATGCGGCCCTGCAGCAGCGCGAGCGCCGGAACGGGCTCGACCGCCGCCCACAGCGCCCGGAGCCGCCGGCCGCCGCCGAAATGGCCGAATCCGGACAGCCGCAACTCGAAGGCCGGCGCCCGCACGGCGGCGAGCGCGGCCGCCAGATCCTCGGCAGCGCCGCCGTCCAGGTCGCCGGCGAAGCGCAGGGTCAAATGCAGGTCGTCGGGATCCACCCAACGCGCCGCGTCGATGCCGTCCATCAGGTCGAACAGCCGGTCGGCCACGTCCTCCGGCATCGCGATCGCCACGAACAGGCGCATAGGGCCGCTCCTCGATCAGCCGCTCCCAGCCTGGCGGGTCACGGGCAGGGGTTGGAGTAGCGCTGCTGCAGCGCCTCGATGCCCGCGACCACGGCGTCGGAAAGCGTCACGTCGACGCTGTCGATGTTGGCGTTCAGCTGGGCCAGCGAGGTTGCCCCGATGATGGTCGAGGTCAGGAACCGCCGGGTGTTCACCCAGGCGAGCGCCATCCGCGCCGGGTCGAGGCCGTGCTCGCGGGCCAGCGCCACGTAGGCGGCGGTCGCCTCCGCGGCCAGTGGCGCGGCGTAGCGCGTGAAGTTGAACGCGAACTCGGTCATGCGGGCTCCGGCCGGCTTGGCGCCGCCCAGGTACTTGCCGGTCAGCGTGCCGCCGGCCAGCGGCGAGTACGCGAGCAGGCCGATGTCCTCGCGGATGGCCACCTCCGCGCACCCGACCTCGAAGGTGCGGTTCAGCAGGTTGTAGGCGTTCTGCACCGCAACCGGGCGCGGCAGGCCGGTCGCGTCGGCGATCCGGGCGAACGTCATCATGCCCCACGGCGTCTCGTTGGACAGCCCGACGTGGCGGATCTTGCCGGCCCGCACCAGATCCGCCAGCACCGCCAGGGTCTCGGCGAGCGGCGTCGTGGCCTCGTCCTCGACATGGGTGTAGCCGAGCTTGCCGAAGCTGTTCACCGAGCGCTCCGGCCAGTGCAGCTGGTAGAGGTCGATCCGGTCGGTGCGGAGCCGGCGCAGGCTGTCCTCGACCGCCCGGGTCAGGTTGGCGCGGTCGAACCGTGGCTTGCCGTCGCGGACATGGGCAAAGCGCTCGCCGGGGCCGACCGCCTTGGTGGCAAGCACCACCCGGTCGCGGGTGCCGCGCGCCGCCAGCCAGGTTCCGACGATCTCCTCGGTGCGGCCGTAGGTCTCGGCGGTCGGCGGCACCGGGTACATCTCGGCGGCGTCGATGAAGGTCACGCCCCGGTCCAGCGCGCAGTCCATCTGGGCATGGCCCTCGGCCTCGGTGTTCTGCCGGCCCCAGGTCATGGTTCCGAGGCAGATCAGACTGACGCTGAGGTCGGTGCGGCCGAGCCGGCGGTGCTGCATGGGAGGCTCCAGGGGCGGTCGAGTGGGGCGGCCGGGTGGGGGCACGCGGGTCATAGCCCGCGCCGCCGGGAGGGGCAACGCCCTGCCCGACTACCCCGCCGCCTCTAAACCCTGCTGGCGTCCCCGTGTCCGATACCGCTACTCGGCCCTCAGCATGGCGAACAGCTCGTCCTTCAGCTTCAGCCGCCGCTTCTTCAGCTCCTCGGCGTGATCGTCCGAGGTCGGCTCTATCTCCTGCTCGATGCGCGCGACCTGCTTGTCGAGCTCGTGGTACTCGTCGAACAGTCGCGCGAAATGCGCGTTGCTGGTCTTCAGGCTGTGGATGCGGTCGCGGTACTCCGGGAACTCCCGGCCGATGTCGTGGTGAAAATCACCCATGCTGGTCTCCTCGGTCGATGACGCGGGCGACGCTAGCAGGCCGGCGGGGCGAGGCTCTTGAGATAGCTCAATGCCGACGACGGCGCGCCGCTACCCGAGCGCCAGGCTGTCGGCGTCCTGCCCGAGCAGCCTCGCCAGGCGCTCGAACTCGGCACGCTCGGCGGCCGAGGCGGCGCCGTCGCAGGTGATCACGGCGTGGGCGGCGCGCAGCAGGGTGCGGGCGCGGTCGGGCTCGTCGGCGAAGGCCGCCACCCGGGCCTCCAGAGCCGCGGTCGTCGCCACCCGGTCGGAGCGCAGCGCGAACACGTCGTCGTCGAGGATCTCCATGGCTTCGGAGAGGTCGAACACGCCGAAGATCGGGATCTCGGCCAGCAGCGCCTCGGCCCGGTACTTCTCGGCGATGCCGTACTCGCCGTCGGCCAGCGCCGTG
>CAYNFA010000479.1:0-3967 GCA_964396345.1 uncultured Thalassobaculum sp. | reverse complement strand
CGGAACTGGCCGACGAAGTCTTTCCCGGCAAGGTCCTGCACGTCCTCGCGACCAGCGCCACCGGCGGCTTCTCCGTGCGCGAGGTCCGCGGCAAGCCAAAGCCGGACTGACCACATGAGACGATTCCAAGTCTACCCGCGTCGACTTTTGGTCGACGTGAATGACGGGGCTTGACGAACCACAAAAGTATCGACGCTAACACTTAGAGTTGGCTCTACTGGGTGGACTCCTGTGCGCGGACAGATCGCAATCTCGCAATACAGAAATGTGATGTATTGTTGATTGATCCGTTTCGCTAGCGTCTACATTCTGTTTGTCGACAACGGTCGAAGCGGGGGATTTTTGGTTGGCTGTTCAGGTCAAGCCAAAGGCAAAAATAGGGGTGCGACATGATTCGATCTGCATTACTTGCGTCCGGGATTCTGCTTTCTTCCTCCATCGCGGGCTATGCATCCGACGCGCCAGGTTCCGCCGGTGGACTGCTCAGCAGCGCCGAAGAACTCCTCCCGATCGTGGCGGTCGCCGGGGACGCGGCTGCCCAGGCGGATGACCGTATCCGAGCCCTGAACGCCAGTATGCGGGCGAACTACGCCCGGACACTGTCGCGCGTGTCCGCGAGCATCGACCCGGTCCTCGTCGTTCAGTTCGACGGCGTCGGGGGCACGTTCAACCTCCGCGACGGCGACCGCTTCGTGCGGGTGCAGCCGGTACCGGCCAGCTACGAGCTCGCCAAGAGCGTCGCCCATGTGCCTCTGGACCTCTTCGTCATCATCGCCCCGTATCTGGACGCGCCGGCGGGAGGCGAGTGGCAGGCCCCGTTGAGCGCGTCGGCCACCCGAATCCGCGCCGCGCTGGAACACATCGAGATCGTCAACCTCGGCGACACCGCCAAGGCCGACACGAAGATCGTCCTGACGGAATCCCTCACCTTCGCCGATGGTGCGCTGGCGCGGCGGGAGTTCTCGCAGGCCGACTACATGACCTATTCCAGGCGCATCTTCGACGCGGTCGGTCGTTTGCGCGCCTATGCTGCCGAAATCCAGATCGGCGCCGTCATCGCCCAACTCGAGGCATGGCGGGCCGAGATGGGCGAGGAGCGCTGGCGGGACCTGTCGGCGGCCGTCATCGCCCCCTACACCCTCAGTCAGGGGGACGGGGTAACCCAGGTGTTGCGCCGCATGATGGATCCCGAGCGCGTGGAACGGCGGCTGATCAAGGTAGGCGGCGACTACGGCAACAACCTCGACGTCGCTATCAGCGTGTTCGGCCGGCTGTATCTCGACGGCCTCGCGGCCCGACTGGTCTTCGCGCAGGATCTGCCGATGGGACAGGAGATGACGCAGTCGCTCAGCACGTCGCGGGACCTCATGTCGGTGCCCGCCGGCGAGGTGGTGGATCGGCTGTTGCGGTAGCGGCCCGGGCTTTGCGCGACGATCCTGCGGCGCACCCGTGGGTTCCAAGCATTTCGCATCTGCGAACGTGGCCTTGATCCAGGTCAAGGCCACCCCTTTTCACCCCTCCTAGGGTCCAAATGTAGCCCGCGCCAGCGGGCCCTTGCGACTCTTGGGGGGGTGTTAAGACCATGCGAGCGAGCGACGGCACCATCGACGTGCTAGGCCTCGACTGGGCGGTCGGACTTCTGCTCGGTGTCGGCGCCGTCATCAGCCTCTTTCTGATGGCCGGCGCGCCGAGCTGGGAGTTCGGCTTCCACGGAGCCCTGTTCCTGGCGTTCTTCATCGGCGGCTGCTTCCTGCTGGTGAAGCGCCGGTTCGATCTGCGGGACGGCCTGATCGTGGCCCCGCGAATCGCCGACGGGCTGGCCTACAACGACGGTCCGATCCGGCTGGCGGTGATCGCCGCGGTCATCTGGGGACTTGCCGGCTTTCTGGTCGGCGTGATCATCGCCTTCCAGTTGGCGTTCCCGGTGCTGAATTTCGACCTGCCGTGGACCAATTTCGGCCGGCTGCGGCCGCTGCACACCTCGGCGGTGATCTTCGCGTTCGGCGGCAACGTCCTGATCGCGACCTCGTTCCACGTCGTGCAGCGCACCTGCAAGGCCCGACTGGCCGGCGAGATCGCGCCGTGGTTCGTGGTCTGGGGCTATCAGCTGTTCATCGCGCTCGCCGGCACCGGCTACCTGCTCGGGATCACCCAGAGCAAGGAATACGCCGAGCCGGAGTGGTACGTCGACCTGTGGCTGACGATCGTTTGGGTCACCTACCTGCTGGTGTTCCTGGCCACCCTGTGGCGCCGCCGCGAACCGCACATCTTCGTGGCGAACTGGTTCTACCTGGCCTTCATCGTGACGATCGCGATGCTGCACGTGGTGAACAACCTGGCGTTGCCGGTATCGTTTACCGGGCCGAAGAGCTATACCGCGTTCGCTGGCGTCCAGGATGCGCTGACCCAATGGTGGTACGGCCACAACGCCGTCGGCTTCTTCCTGACCGCCGGGTTCCTGGCGATCATGTACTACTACATCCCCAAGCGCGCCGAGCGGCCGATCTACTCCTACCGGCTCTCGATCGTGCACTTCTGGTCACTGATCTTCCTCTACATCTGGGCCGGCCCGCACCATCTGCACTACACCGCGCTGCCGGAGTGGTCGCAGACCCTCGGCATGACCTTCTCGGTGATGCTGTGGATGCCGAGCTGGGGCGGCATGATCAACGGACTGATGACCCTGTCGGGGGCGTGGGACAAGCTCCGCACCGACCCGGTCCTGCGCATGATGGTGGTCTCGGTCGCGTTCTACGGCATGAGCACCTTCGAAGGCCCGGTCATGTCGATCAAGGCCGTGAACTCGCTCAGCCACTACACCGACTGGACCGTCGGTCACGTGCATTCCGGGGCGCTCGGCTGGGTCGGGTTCATCAGCTTCGGCGCGCTTTACTGCCTGGTGCCGATCCTGTGGAACCGCGAGCGGCTGTACTCGCTGGCGCTGGTCAGCTGGCACTTCTGGATCGCGTCGATCGGCATCGTCCTCTACATCACCGCGATGTGGGTGTCGGGCATTCTGCAGGGCCTGATGTGGCGGGCCTACGACAGCCTGGGCTTCCTCGAGTACTCGTTCGTCGAGACCGTCGAGGCCATGCACCCCTTCTACGTGATCCGGGCGGTCGGCGGCGTGCTGTTCCTCACCGGCGCCCTGATCATGACCTACAACCTGTGGCGCACGGCCCGCGGCGACGTGGCGGAGGAGGCGGCTCTGCCCGCCCCGGTCCGCGCGGCGACCGCCGGCGCGGTGGGAGGCTGATCCCATGTCGGTAATGAACCATCACGGCAAGGTCGAGAAGAACTCGATCCTGCTGACGGTGCTGGTGCTGATCGTGGTCTCGATCGGCGGCATCGTGGAACTGGCGCCGCTGTTCTACCTGGAGAGCACCATCGAGAAGGTGACCGGGGTGCGGCCCTACACCCCGCTCGAACTGGCTGGCCGGAACATCTACATCCGGGAGGGCTGCTACAACTGCCACAGCCAGATGGTGCGGCCGTTCCGCGACGAGAACGAGCGCTACGGCCACTACTCGCTGGCGGCGGAGAGCATGTACGACCGGCCGTTCCAGTGGGGCTCCAAGCGCACCGGTCCGGACCTCGCCCGGGTCGGCGGCCGCTACTCCGACGAGTGGCACCGTGCGCACACCATCAACCCGCGTTCGGTGGTGCCGGAATCGATCATGCCGGGTTACCCGTTCCTGGCCCGGACCGAGCTGAAGTTCGAGGACATCGCCCAGCATCTGAAGGCCAACGCCACGCTCGGCGTTCCCTACGACGACGCGATGATCGCCGCCGCCCGGTCCGACGTGAGGCTGCAGGCGACGGTCGACGGCGACGGGCTGGAGGAATTCCAGGCCCGCTACCCGAAGGCCCAGGCCCGCGACTTCGACGGCGACCCGAACCGGATCACCGAGCTCGACGCCCTGATCGCCTATCTGCAAATGCTCGGCACGCTGGTCGACTTCCGGGT